>JABDEH010000006.1 GCA_013287215.1 Chlamydiota bacterium | reverse complement strand
TCCTTTGTGAATGATCGGCTGCATGGCCACATTGGATTGTGCGGCAAGGTTTCGATAATCATTGATGAGGGCCATCTCATTGGCGATGCTCTGCCCATCGATGGCCAAAAAGAGATGGTTCGCCTGGATCATCCAGCGGTACTCAGAGAAGGGGAGCCCTGCAAAGACGGTTTGGACCGATGCTTCAGGACTGGCGAGATAGAGGTAGATCTCCCCGACGTATTCTCCGATTTCCGAGTGAGCGGGGATCGCTTGTTCCGCAAAGATGCCGTAGTTGGCATGGCCGTTTAGGGTTCTTTTCCGGCCCAAGGGGTGCGATGGGGATAGTTTTTTGATGCGGATGTCGGGGTGGACCGATTGGGTTTCAATGAGAGGAGACGTTTTGTGCAGGTCTTCGGGGTTGCCGGTGCTGAGAAAATCGCGCAGGATTGCGAGGTTCATTTCCGGGGCCACAGGCTCTTTGGAATAGGTTGCGCGCTTAGGCCAGCCTTTAGGAATTGTTGCAGACATAGTTTTTGTATAACGATTTTCAGTTTCTTTGAAAACTCAAACTCGTACTCCAAGCAGCAAAACCAGCGGTATAGATTTTTTATTGTTGTTTTGAACGGTGCGCTCGCCGCAATCCTGCCCCTTCAGGGGCGGGTTAGGCGGGCTGTCTTATGGCAAGAATCCTTAAACCGTCGGAGAATCTCGTCCCTTGAGGGACGAGTTCTTCAATTCCAGCTCCCTTGTAATCTCAATGCGAAAAAAATCAAATAATGGAGGTTTGCGATGTCTGTAAATGGAGTGGACTACATCAGTAGATTGAACACGAAGCCATTATCTGCGATCACCTCGAAGCTAGGCATCAAAGATTTGTGCAGTGTTTCCCAGGTCTCAAGAAGATTTTTCATCCATGTTTTGCAAGAATGGTCTCAGCCTCATCATAATACCCCTGCCAATCGCGCATTTGTCGCAAAGAACTATCGCTGCAGCACCGATTTAGGAGAAGAGGTTACAAGATAGGCAAGATATGGAGGATGAGAATGGATGTTTTTGTCATCCTGTCCATGGTCAAGACAAGAAACGACATGGTTTACTTGCGCCTCATGTCGAATCGGCCTTAGATGTGATAAAATTAACATTGTTCAATATACCTCGACGAGGTATATTGGTGTCTTACTTGGAAAAAATATGGCGATCGGTTCGTTTGGCGATGAGAGTGCTGAGAATTTTTTCGTCAAGGGTACTCTACCCCGCAAAAAGGGTTGGGCGGGTGTAGGAAAAGTGGTTAGGCGAAAGCTTGACATGTTGGACTACGCCAAGGAACTTCAAGACTTGCTTAGCCCTCCCAATAATCGTCTTGAGAGTTTATCAGGAAATTTAATTGGCTATTATAGTATTAGGATAAATGACCAGTGGCGTATCGTGTTCAAGTGGAGCACGCATCCTTACGATGTGCGAATTGTAGACTACCATTAGAAGAAAGAGGATAATATATGCAAAGAAAACCAACCTCGCCCGGAGAAATTCTTGTTGAAGAGTTTTTGAAGCCTCTTGGTATCAGCCAAGCAGAATTGGCAAAACATCTGGGTTGCGATTACAAGGTCATTAATCGGATCATCAACGAAAGGGCCAGTGTCACACCTGAAATGGCAACCAAATTCGCTGCTGCCTTCAATACGACTCCCGATTTTTGGCTGAATGCTCAAATGGCAATGGATTTGTGGTCCCTGAGAAATAAGAAATTTAATGTCCAATCGCTCATTAGGCCAAAAAGCAGAACTAGACGCTCGATCAGTCGTACAAAAAGATCTGTGATTTGAATCGGAGTATCATTGTAACAGATCTCTTATAGACGATTTTACTTGGGGATCTTTGAGATGTTCATGCACGCCATGGACGTTTGCTAGCCCACCTTAATATGATGCTTGTAGCAGAGAATCGTGTTGGAAAGGAGCATGGCGATGGTCATGGGGCCGACGCCGCCGGGCACGGGGGTGATGTGGGAGGCAACAGCGGAGACGCTGTGGAAGTCGACGTCGCCGACGATGCGCCCTTCGACGCGGTTGATGCCGACATCGATGACGGCGGCTCCTTTTTTCACCATGTCTTTGGTGATGAGGTGCGGGTGCCCGGTAGCGGCGACGAGGATATCAGCGGTGAGGCAGAGGGTTTTGAGGTTTTCGGTACGGCTATGGGCGACTGTCACGGTGGCGTTGCAGCCGGGATGTTTTTGCATGAGGAGGGCGGCGAGCGGTTTGCCAACGATGTTGCTGCGGCCGACGATGATGACGTGCTTGCCGGCAACGGGGATATTGGAGGTTTCAAGGAGGTACTGGATGCCGCGGGGTGTGCAAGGGATGAGCCCTTTTTCGCCGAGGAGGAGGCAGCCGACGTTGTAGGGGTGAAATCCGTCGACGTCTTTGTGGACCGAGACGCAGCTCATAATGTTGCCGACGTGCAGGTGTGACGGGAGCGGCTGCTGGATGAGGATGGCGTCGACTTGGGAATTTTGGTTGAGGAGTTCGATCTCGCGGATGAGCTGTGTTTGGATGATTGTCTCGGGAAACTCTCTGTCGAAAGAGAGGATGCCAACTCGGGCGCAGCTCTTTTTCTTGGCGTTGATGTAGGTGCGCGAGGCGGGATTTTGTCCGACGAGGACAAACGCGAGGCCCGGTTTTCTCCCTTCCAGGCTGGCCACAAAGGTGGCGACCTCGGCTTCGATCTCTTTGGCGATGGCTTTGCCGTCGATCAGCGACATGATTTCTCCAGTTCTTTGATCATATGATCATGAAGAATGCCATTGGAAGCAAGCACTGTTTTACTGTTGAAGAGGTCGCGCTCAGAACCGTCGTAGTGGCTCACGCGTCCGCCGGCTTCCTGAACGAGGAGTTTTCCGGCGGCAAGGTCCCAAGGCTCTAAAGAGACTTCCCAGTAGGCGTCAAATCTGCCGGCGGCGACGTAGGCGAGGTCGATGGCGGCGGAGCCGAGGCGCCGGATGGGGATGCCTTGCCGCGTCATGTGGTCAAAGGTGTCGATGCAGTGGAGGGGGTTTTCATCGACGTTATAGGGAAACCCTGTCGCTAGGATGGCAGTGTCTAGGGTGGAGGTTGGTGTGACATGGAGGCGGACATCGTTGAGGTAGGCGCCTTGTCCAGCTTGGGCGATAAAGAGTTCATCGAGCAGGGGGGCGAAGACGACGCCGGTGACGAGTTTGTTGTCGACGCAGGCGGCGATGCTCACGGAAAAGATCGGGATGTTGTGAGCGAAATTGACTGTGCCGTCCAAGGGATCGACGACCCACTGGACAGGGCCCTTGCCTTGCGCGCCGCTCTCTTCGGCCAAAATGGCGTGGGTGGGAAAGGCGTCGAGGATGATGCTCTTGATGGCTGCTTCAGAGGATTTGTCATACTCGGTGACGAGATTTTGGCGGCCGGGCTTGGAGGAAATCTTGAAGCTGGTGCCGAAGCCTTTTTTGAGGATCTCTCCGGCTCTACGGGCGGCTTGGACGGCGACAAAGGTGAGTTCTGAGGTGTCCATTAAATTCACTTTGGGTCTCCGCGTTTCTCTTGAAGTTTAAATTTGAGTGGCTGCCCATCCACTGAGATGCTATGCTACCCCAAACTTAAATAACTTTCATCTAAAAAATAAATGCGCCCCTTTTGCACAGCACTAGACAACAATGTTAGCAATGTATATGTATAAATATATGGCGATAAATATGGGTGTTTTGATAACCTTCTCGCATGGATAGGATTGTTTTTGAGTGGGATCCTAGAAAAAATGAAGTAAATATAGGAAAACATGGGGTTTCATTTATTGTTGCTCAACGGGCATTTTTGGATCCGAAACGTGTTATTGCCGAAGATATCGAACATTCAAGAAGCGAAAAGCGCTACTATTGTTTTGGCGAGGTTGATGGCGCAGTGATAACGGTCCGTTTTATTTACAAAGATCAAACGATTCGCATTTTTGGTGCAGGTCATTGGAGGAAAGGGAGGAAAATTTATGAAAAAGCGCAAAGTTAAGTACACAGACGAACCGATTGGAAAAATTAAAATAGTCGATGATTTTTTGCCAAAGCCAAAAGACTTGGTTTTGAAGGAAGAAACAAAGAAAATTACCATTTCTTTGACAAAGTCAAGTATTGATTTCTTTAAGAGCGAAGCTGCAAAATATCACACAAATTATCAAACGATGATCAGGGTGTTAATCGACAAATACACTTCCCGTTACGTTTAACTGGAAAGATGCATTCGCGATGAAGTCGTGAATGCATCTTTCTCTTTTTCTTTTCTCTGTGCCCTCTGTGGTAAAAATCCGAAAAATTCACTCTTCTTGCTCTTCTGTCTCTTTTCTTAAGAAGCGGCGCCAGGTTCCTTTTTTCAAATAGGCCACGATCTTCAACGGGATCGTAAACCAGAAAAGGGCATAGAGGGCGTCGCAGAGGGGCATGACGCAGAGGTCGGTGAGCGCGAGTTTCCAGGTGAAGACAACCTCCTTGAGGAGGATGAGCTGGAGCAGTGTCGAGATGAGGGAAAAAAACAAGGTGAAGAGGGGAAGGGAGAGCGGTTTGTCTTCAAAGAAGTGCCGCTTCTGGTTGTAGAGGATCAGGGTGGTCAGCGAGTAGTTGAGTGCATAGGTGCCGAAGCGGAGCTCAGCGGAGAGGAGGTCGATGATGAGACCGGAGAGGAACGCGAGCCAGAGTGAGGTGAGCAGCGAGGTACGCATGTAGGCAAGAGAGAGGAAAGGAGCGAAGGCGATGAGGCGCAGGCTGGGAAGCAGGATCGTTCCGAAGAGCGCAGAAAATAGAGCCAGGCAAAAAGGGATGAGCATGGGCTAATTAGAGCGGAAGACGAGTTTTTGAGCAAGCAAGCTTAAGTGCGGGGTGGGGACGGAGAGGGCTTTTAGCTGATCGCAAGCGGTTTTGTAGAGGGTTTTGGCGAGGGCTTCGGCCTCGGGGGCGGAGAGAAAGGAGAGGACGGTGGTCTTTTCAGACTCCTCGCCGGCGTCGAGGAGGTCGTCGATGATCTGGAAGGCGAGGCCGAGATTTTTGCCGATGTCGCTTAAAAGATGGTGGTCATCGGGAGGGGCGCCGCCGATGATGGCCCCAAATTCGAGCGCGGTCGCGAGGAGGGCTGCGGTTTTGTGAAGGTGCATGAACTTGAGCGTGTTCCAATCGATGGTTTTGTTTGTGCTGAGGAGGTCGACGACTTGTCCGCCGATCATTCCGTCGGCGCCGGCGTTGTAGGCAAGGCAGCGGATGAGGCGCAGCTTTTGATCGGGGGTGAGGTGCTTATCTTCGCTGAGGAGCTGGAACGCATACGTGAGGAGGTAGTCTCCGGTGAGAACGGCGTGCCCCTCGCCGTAGACCTTGTGGACGGTGGGACGGCCGCGGCGCATGTCGTCGTCGTCCATGCAGGGGAGGTCGTCATGCACGAGGGAATAGGTGTGGATGAGCTCGAGGGCGCAGGCGGGGAGGAGGGCGTTGTCTAGGGGAGCGCCGTAGGCGTCGGCTGTGGCGAGGACAAGGAGTGGGCGGAGCCGTTTGCCTCCGGAGAGGAGCGCGTAGCGGCCTGATGCAAAGAGGAGTCCATGGAGGGCTTCTTCCCGTGGAGGGATCAGGGAGGCGAGGGCCTTTTCGATCTGCTCAATGCTTTGTTCGAGAAGGGACTCCGATGCCGAAGTAGTCAAAACCTTGTTCACACATCTCCTGGTGTTTGTATTGGTTGCGTCCGTCGAAAAATCCTTTGCCCTGCATCTTTTCTATCAAGGCCTTGCAATCGACAAACCGAAATTGCTTCCACTCAGTGACGAGCGCGATTGCATGCGCGCCGGCGGCGGCGTCATATTCGTCGGTGCAAAAGTGGAGGTTGGGGTGCTCGCCTAGGAGTTTTTTGGCGTTCTGCATCGAGACGGGATCATAGAGGCGCAGCGCGGCGCCGGCGGCGAGCAATTCTTTGATGAGCTCTAGCGACGGTGCTTCGCGGATGTCGTCGGTATCGGGCTTGAATGAGAGGCCCCAGATCGCAATGGTCTTGCCGCTCACGGCGCCAAAGTAGCGGGTGATCTTAGCGGCGAGGAGTTTTTTCTGCCGCTCATTGATGGCCTCGACGGCGTTGATGAGGGGAGTTTCATAGCAGGCCTCGCGGGCCATGGCTTGCAGCGCCTTGAGGTCTTTTGGGAAGCAGGAGCCGCCATAGCCGACGCCGGGGTATAAAAATTGGTAGCCGATGCGGCTGTCGGATCCGATGCCGATGCGCACGTCATTGATGTTGGCGCTTAAGTTTTCGCAGAGGCCGGCGAGCTCGTTCATGAACGAGATGCGGGTGGCAAGCATCGCGTTGGCGGCATACTTGGTCATTTCGGCAGAGCGGATGTCCATGAGAAGGAGCCGGTCGTGATTGAGGTTGAACGAGGCATAGAGGTCTTTCATTTTTTGGGCGGCCGTAGGGCTGTCCACGCCTAGGATGATCCGGTCGGGCTTCATGCAGTCGCTGATGGCCGATCCCTCTTTGAGGAATTCGGGGTTGGAGACGACATCGAAGGGAATGCTTGTAAACTGCTGCATATGCTTTTTCACAGCCTCTGCGGTGCCGACGGGGACGGTGGATTTGTTCACGATGATGCGGTAGGAGGGCATGTGCTTGGCAATCTCGGCGGAGGCGGCAAAGACGCAGCTGAGGTCGCAGGCGCCGTTTTCTGTCGCAGGGGTGGGCACGGCGATGAAGCAGACTTCGGCCTGTCTGACGGCGGACGGGTAGTCGGTTGTGAAGTGGAGGCGCCGTGCTTTGAGATTCCGTTTGATCAGTTCGTCCAAGGAGGGCTCGAAGATGGGGAGGACCCCAAGTTTGAGGTTATTGATTTTGGCGGCATCGATATCGAGGCAGGTGACATGGTGTCCCATTTCCGCAAAGCACGCGCCGGTAACGAGGCCTACATAGCCGCTGCCGATGATCAAGAGGTGCATAGGTGTCCTTCTTTGAGGATGAGGGTGCGGTCGCAGAGTGCAGCGAGCTCGGGATCGTGGGTGACGACGATTAGGGCCTTGTTGAACTTTTTTGCCGTACCGATGAGGAGGGCGTGGATCGCTTGTGAGGTGGCGTGGTCGAGATTGCCTGTCGGCTCATCGGCGAGGATGAGTTCGGGATCGTTGCAGAGGGCGCGTGCGATCGCAACCCGCTGCTTTTCGCCCCCGGAGAGATGCTTGACGAGGAGGTCTTTGCGGGAGGCGAGCTCCACTTTGCTTAAAAGTTCCAAGGCCCGCGGGAGCTGCTCTTTTTCTTTGCGGGCGATCTTGGCAGGCATCAGCACATTGAAGAGCGCGGTCTCCTCCTCCAGGAGGTGGAACGCTTGAAAAATAAACCCGACGTGCCGGTTGCGGATCAGAGAGGTATTTGCAGGCCTTGCGAGCTGTCCGGCGATCGCTACCTCGCCGGCGCTGGGCGCCTCAAGGGTGCCCAAGATGTGGAGCAGTGTGCTTTTTCCCGTCCCGGATTTGCCCATGATGGCGACAGCTTCGCCGGCGGCGACTTCTAACGAGAGCTGATTCAGCAGCTCGATGCCGGGAAACGACTTCGAGATGTTTTTTGCGCTGAGAACTGGGCTCATTCTGACCTCAAGATGTTCGAAGGGCGCAGGCGACAGGCCTTGATCGCGGGAACAAGCCCTGCGATGAGCGCCATCAAAGGCGTCACGATCAAGATGAAGGTGAGCGCGCCCCCGCTGAGCGTGGTGGGGAGATTTTTTCCGTAGAAGGCGGCGTTGAACGCCTCATGGCCTTGCACAAAACTTAAAAAACCTACGACTGAGTCGATATTTTTGAGGGTGAGGTAGGCGCCGAGTGTGCCGAGGGCTGCGCTGAAGATGCCCATCGCGATGCCGCAGACGCCGAAGATGGCGGCGATGCTAAAACCGGAAGCGCCCATCGATTGCATGATGCCGATCTCTTTTTTCTTGTCGTTGACGAGGAGGACGAGCAGAGAAATGATGTTGGAGCAAGCGACGACGAGGATGATGAGGCCCACCAGCATGAAGAGGAGCTTGTCGCTCTGGAACTGTTCCATAAGATCCTTGGAAAAATCATACTCTTTGAACGAGGTGGCTTGCCAGTATTCTCCGATGCCCGCCTTGTTGAACGCCTCAACGATCTGCTGTTTGATCGCGTCGACGCTTTTTAAGTCGCGGAACCACACCTGGATCCCGTTCGAAAGGCTCGGATCAAACGTGAATGTCTGGGACGAAGCATTGACCGCGTGGGCGAGATCGGCGGGGAGCAAGATACATTTATTGCCGATCGCCATGATGCCGGGATCGTAAAAGCCGGCGACATAGATCGGCAGCCGCTGTTCTTGCACCGCGCTGATTGTCGGCGCGGAATAGGAGAGGAACCCTTGGTCGCCGATGCCGACGCCGGCAGATTCAAAGCTCTTGGCGAGAAGGACGCCGTTTTGGGGTAGCACTCCCGTTTGGCCCACCGTGTAGGCCCACAGGGGAGGTGTTTTGGGTTCCTCCGCAAAGTGGGTGCGGGCCTCTGCCTGTGAGATTTCCAAACCGTCCCACCGAATAACGCCCTGCAGTGAAATGCCTTGGAGCGTGCCGTCGACTTTAAGCAGGATGTCGGTCAGGTGTTTTGCGGAGGCGAGCGAGGCAGGGATCGGAGTTGCGCGGAAGGTGAGGGCCCGCTGAGTCAAGAGAGGCGCGCCGGGATCGACCCCATGTTCCCCTGAGGCATCCACAAATTTCACCGCTCCCTTTTGCTTTGTCAAGTATCCGCGGCCCTTCACGGCCTTCTCATCCAAGATACAATGCGTGATCACGCCGTTCTTGACAAAGGCCTGCGCCGAGATATGGACCGCTTCGGGGAGGAGGCTCATCGGCAGGCGCCAATGGTCCTGCGTCGTCTTCACCTCATCTAAGCGGATATTGTCTAATAAAGCTTGCAGTTTTTGGGGCGAGGCGTTCGAGAGATAAAACAGGTGGTTGAGGTCTTGTGTTTTGAGCGGGCTTAAGAGGGAGAGGAGGTAGGGGCTCCGGTCGGAAAAGGAAGAGAGGTAGGAGGCCTGCGTGAGGTGGGTCTGCACATCGCTGCCGCGCTGCGTGATCAGCCCCGATTCGGGGCGGGCGAGCTGCAGTTTCATCATCGCGCCGCTAAGTTCGTAATCTTGGAAGACAATGCCGGGGATTCCTTCAAGGATCCGGTAGGCGGTCTTGACAGGATCGATCAGAGATCCATCAGGGCCCAGCGCTTTCGGGGCCAGGTAGGAGGGGAGCTCCGGATCGGCCTCGGGCGCGTAGGGGTCGGCGCGCGACGCGGCAGCTTTTTGGGCGAGCGTTTTGTGCTCAAAGCCCGACGCGCTGCTGAAGGCATCGATCTTGTAGTAGTAAGAATTTAAATAGGTGCTTGTCGGGTTGATTCGAAGGGGGGCATTGAACGCGGTGAGCTTTTGGAGCCAGTTTTTCTCGATCCCCTCCGTCACGGAAAGGAAGAGGAGCACAAGCCACACCACTAGAGAGATCACCGCCACGGAAAGCGTGGCGATCAGAGAGACAGATAGCTGTTTCTTTCTAGGGACCAAGTACTTAAGGGCGACAGCGAGTTCAAACATCCCAAAGCGTTATTTAGCTTCTTTAAAAATCACGTGCTTGCGCAATTTTTTGTCATATTTTTTCAGCTCAATGCGGCCTGTCGTATTGCGCTTGTTCTTTTCTGTCCAGTAGCACTCATCGCTCTCGGTGCTTTTCATTTTTACGTTTTCTCGGGCGCCTTTTGCCATAAACAATATCCTTTAAAAATTAAGTTCATCCCAGGATTATAAGTGCCGCCCCAATAAGGGACAAGAAAATTCCTTTGCACAAAAATATTTTGAAGCCTACATTGAGGACATGAAAAACTATCTAATCCTATCCTTGCTCCCCGCGACTGCCATTTTCGCTAATGAATCGGGGATCATTACCAACCGCCCCAGCGAACAGAGCGCCCCGGCCGCACCACAAAGACCGATCTATTATGCCAATGAGGACCGTGAGGTCTGCCTAGAGGAATGCCGCGAAAAGTGCGAACCTGTCACGATGGTCCCCGCCTCCTCGAGGATGCAGATCTGCGACGGCCTCAACCTGGTCTTCATGGGAGATTTCCTTTACCTCAAGGCCGAGGAAGACAACCTGGAGTATGCGCTGCAGAGCGCCGCTCCGATTGCCGATCTGGTGACCCTCACCCAGGGAAAGGTCCATCGCATCTCGACCGATTATGAGCCCGGGTTTCGCGCCGGCCTAGGATTTTTGATCCCGCACGATGAGTGGGACCTCTATTTTATCTGGACCTGCTACCGGACCCATGAGAATGCCTCTGTCTCAGCTCTTCCCGGAGAGATCATCTACCCGACCATGCTCAACATTTTTCAAAATCCTCAGGCGACGAGCGCCTCTTCCTCGTGGCACCTCAATTTCAACACCGGCGATATTGAAGTGGGCCGGAGTTTTTTCGCGGGCCGTTTTTTTACCTTGAGGCCTTTTGCCAGCGCGCGCGGCGCCTGGATCCACCAGGGCATCAACGCCAACTATGGGAATGTGCTGTACAACAGCACGGCCGCTTCCTTCACCTCCGTTAAAGCGCACAACACTTCGAGCATGCGTGCCTTTGGGCTCCGTTTAGGCGTGGATGTAGATTGGGAACTCGGGGACGGCTGGAACATATTTTTCAATGGCTCCGGCTCTTTGCTCTGGAGCGAGTTCAACATCAACCAAAAAGAAACTCTCCCCGATGGGACCAGGATCAACCAGATCGGAAATCATCTTCATGCCGTGACTCCCGTCATGGAAATCGCAGGCGGCCTCTCATGGGGGCGTTACTTATTCCAGCATCGCTACTTCTTGAAGATCCATGCGGGCTGGGAAGAGCAAATTTGGTTTGCCCAAAACCGCTTCAGCAGAATGATGGATGATGTGAATCCCGGCAGTTTGGTCTTCAACAGCGGGGACCTTTCCCTCTCAGGCCTGAACGTCGGCGCAACGTTAGGCTTCTAAGGACAGAGGAATCCGAATCTGAGGCTCTAAGTCGAGGCCATCGCCATGCCCCTGCTTTTGATAGACATGGTAGCCGAGGCCGGCGATCATCGCCGCATTATCCATCACGAGCCCCTGCATCGGCCAGTAGAGGGGCAGGCCAGGATTTCTTTCCGCGCAGAGCGCCCGCAGCCTTTGGTTGCTCGATACACCCCCGCCAAAGAAGATCGCCTTGCAGCCAAAGGCCAGGGCAGCTTTTAGCGCCTTATCGACCACATCGCCCAAGGCTGTTTCTTGGAACGAGGCGGCGATATGCGCCTTTTCTTCTTCAGCAATGACAAGAGGGGCGTGCTTATGGGAGTTCGGCCCCTTCACCGTATAGAGCACATTGGTCTTCAGCCCGCTGAAGGAAAAATCCCACGGGCGCCCCTTGACTTGCCCCGGCCGGAAGGGATATTTTTTTGGATTGCCTCCTCTAGCCAGCGCCTCGATCGCCGGTCCGCCCGGGTAGGTGAGTCCCAGCAAATTGCCCACCTTGTCGAACGCCTCGCCAATGGCGTCATCCACGGTAGTGCCGATGAGGGTGTAGCTGCCGAGCGCTTCAATCTTCACCAAGAACGTATGTCCGCCCGAGACGACCACGCCAAGCGCAGGGAGCGGAAGTGTATCTAAGGGCATCATGGAGGCATAGATATGCGCTTCCACGTGGTTGACGCCAATGAGGGGTTTGTTCCACGCCAGCGAGAGGCCTTTGGCGGCGTTGAGGCCGATGAGCAGCGCTCCGATCAGGCCCGGGCCTTTGGCGACGGCGATCAGGTCTGGTTGCTCGATCTGGGCTTGCTTTAGCGCCTCTTCCAGGATCGGAAAGAGGACATCGATGTGGCGGCGGCAAGCCAGCTCGGGAAAGACCCCTCCGTAGAGCTCGTGGAGGTCTATTTGTGAGGTGACGACGTTAGAAAGCACCTCCTTCCCGTCGCGGACAATCGCGCAGGCGGTCTCATCGCAGGTGGTCTCAATGCCGAGGACAATCATAGCGAAAAAGATAGCAGATCTTGGGATACTTTTCCACAGATCTTCAAGAGGAGCTTTTCCCGCTGTGGTAGGAAAAAATTGTTCAAAACTATTCTTTTACAACTGGGCCAAAGGTCGGGCACCCTGCCCGATCAATTTTTTCTCCAAAACAGGAAGTGTACGAGCAGTAAAAACTATTTTTTGATTCTCGCCTTTTAGAAGTCTTTTCTAAGGCTTAAAAATGACCGTTTTACCGTCATTGACGAATCGATTCACTCGAAACGTTCTGTCGAGAAACTCCACGTTTTCCTCGTCTGGCTCACGAATGGTGATGTAGTGGCGGCCGTTAATTACAGAAATCTTTGTTCGCGCACTGGAAATACTTCTTTCATCGGGATCTGGTATAGGGTTGTTTGAGTCAAAAATCACCTTTCCGCCATCAAATTCGTAGCGCACAAGGGGATAGGTATGGTTCAGAAATCGATCATTGCCGTCGCTTCCCTCGATGATCGTTACAGAGCGGCCATTTTTTGAAATCTCTGTTTTCCCTGTGGAAATGCTTCTTTCGCCTGGTTGGCGAGGCTCGGAGGATGGGTATGTGGGGATGCTAGGCGGGGGGCAAGGGGTTGCCATGGTTTTTTTCCTGCTTTAAAAAATTTAATGACTAACTTAGTGCTAAGCGGCACTCAAGTGGGCAAGATTATGCTTACAAGTGTTGATATTTTTCAATGGGAATGCAGACTTTTCTAAGGGGTGAAAAGAATGGGGGATTTAGGGTATAATTCAGACTATAATTCGATAGGAGATGCAAAAGATGATAAAAATATTTTTAGGCTTAAGCGTATTCGTATTCTTTATTGTAGGCATGTGTCTGCAAGATTGGCTCACGTTCAAACTCCGCGGCTATGCCAAGCCAGACGATCCGGATAGCAAAAACTATCCCATTATTACCGGGCCAAGCGATGCTGAAGCCCATTGGACTGTCGACCGGTTCAAGAAGCCCGAAGATCCAAAAAAATAACCCTCATTTTGCGCAACTTTCTAATTGTTAATTAGATATGAACTGCACCAAAGTGGAAATTTCCATTTTGGTGCAGTCCAAAGCGTTCATTGGCGCTGCACCAAAATGGACTTGTTCAATTTGGTGCAGTCTGATAGACTCATGATTATGGACGATCCCTTCTATGGCCGTGAAAGAGAGTTAGGAATATTGCACGAGCTGCTCGACTCAAAAGTCGCGCGGTTCGTTGTCTTGCGCGGTCGCCGGCGCATCGGCAAAAGCCGCCTTGCCGAAAAGTTCGGGGAGTCTTTCGATAAACATTACACCTTCATCGGCCTCCCTCCCGAAATGGGCGTCACCGATGAGATCCAACGCCGCCATTTTGCGAATGAACTGGAAAAACAGACCGGTCAGCTGGCTTTGCGCTTCGACGATTGGGATTTTCTCTTTGACAGCCTTGGGCGCATCACGCAGAAGGGCAGAGTTTTAATTGTTCTCGACGAGATAAATTGGATGGGATCTTTGGCCCCTGCCTTTCTCGGCAAGCTCAAAACGGCGTGGGATGCCTGCTTTAAGAAAAACCCTCATTTGGTGCTGCTCGTCAGCAGTTCCGTATCTGCATGGATTGAAAAGCATATTCTGCGCAGCACGGGATTTTTCGGGCGCATCGCTTTAGACATTGTTCTGCATGAACTGCCGCTCTATCAGTGCAGCCATTTTTGGCGCCCCCACGAAAAAAATGTCGCTCCTTCAGAAAAGTTCAAAGTGTTATGCGTGACGGGAGGAGTGCCCCTCTATCTAGAATCGATCAACCCCAAGCTTTCTGCTGAGGAAAATATTCGCCGGTTATGCTTTCGCAAAGAGGGACTATTATATTTGGAATTCGAGCGCATTTTCTCTGATGTATTCAAGTCGCGCGCGCCGCTCTACAAAAAGATTGTTCAAAGATTAGCTCAAGGACCTGCGGACCAGGCGGCTATATTGCAAGCCATCGGGGCAGACAAGGGCGGCATCTACAGCGAGTACTTGGATGAGCTAGAAAAAACCGGCTATCTGTCTCGCGACTACACCTGGAGCCTCGGTTCGGGAAAATTCTCAAAATTAAGCCTGTATCGCTTAAGTGATAATTACTTGCGGTTTTATTTGCGCTACATCGAGCCTAACCAACCGAGCATTCAGCAAAACAGGGATCAATTACCGGCCGGTTGGACAAGCATCATGGGCTTGCAGTTCGAAAATTTGGTCCTCAATAATCGCCAGGGAATTCAGAGGCTGCTCAGCATTAATCCCTCGGACATCAAGATAGACAACCCCTACTTTCAGCGCGGGACCAAAAAGAAGGCCGGAGTCCAAGTTGACTATATGATCCAAACGCGTTTTAACACGCTCTACATCTGTGAGATCAAGTTTCATCGCGAACCGATTGGAATGGAAATCATCAAAGAGATGCGCCAAAAAATCGAGGCTCTGAGCTTGCCGCGAGGATACTCCTTGCGTCCGGTGCTCATTCATGTCAATGGGGTAAAAGAGGAAGTCATCGAGCAAGAGTTTTTTTCGAACATCATCGACTTTAGCCAGCTTCTAGAATCAAAATGAGCTATTTAGCTTACCAGCAAGGGCCTTCTGCTTGGATTGGCTGCATGCAAAAGCTCAGCATACTTTTCGAGGCTTGGCCTTGCTTGAGCTCTTTCATATCTTGAATACGCATTCGGCGATTTCGATTTCAATCTTCTGGAAACTTCTCGAATTGTTGAACCGCTTCTCAATCGCTGCCGCTTTAAGCCCAGTGCAAAAAGAAGTTTTTCATCGGAGGAACCCAGACCAATGATTCCATCTTCATAAAGATTGACCATAAGTTGGAATTTTTTATCCAAAAAGTCTCCGTAGGAATCTTTCAGCAGCTCCATGACGGCATCTTTGATCATTTCAAGAGCGTCTTTTCTTGTCTTTCCCTGAGTCATGACATCTAAGAAAGAAATTTCAATAAGCCACCATGAACTATCAGGATCTTTCCAAACTCTGCCTTCCAGCTCTATCATGCAGCCCGTTGTACACGTTTTGGTGAACAAAGCCAAATTTGTACCAGAAATGAGGGTTTTTCAGAACACTGAAATACAATATTCTTCCGTCTTTGCGGCTCCGCGTCTTTGCGTCTTTGCGTTGAACTGTTGAATTCACATCAGTTTGAAAACTTATGCGTAAAAGTATGTTGGCGCCTTTGCGTTGATTTCCCCTACCTAAAAAGAGCGATACTTTTCTACAAGAGAAGCCGCGGCCGTGTCGGCGATCCAGAGCGCCTTGTGGGCCAGGGTCCCCACCGCTTGGACGGGATAGGTGCCGGGCGGCTCCAAGAACACTTTCGCCAAAATCTCTTTCTTTCCTTCTCCTAACGCATACACTACAATGTGAGACGCCCCATTGATGCACGGGTAGGTGAAGGTCATGCGCCAGGTGTTTTTTTGGGGCACATGGTTGGCGACGACGAGCTCATGGTGGGCGTGCAGAGCATTGGTGTGCGGAAAGAGCGATGCGGTGTGTCCATCGTCACCGATGCCGAGCATGACGAGGTCAAGGGGATGTTTTTGAATCAGGGCATCGTAGGCATGGGCATTGTCGACAATATTGTCCTCGGCGACCATCCGGTGGATCTGCTCTGCGGGGATAGGAAGCTTTTTAAATGACTCCATCGCCATGCGGTAGTTGCTCTCGGGATGCGCGGGCGGGACGCTCCGCTCGTCGCTCCAGAAGAGGTGCACTTTTTTCCAGTCGAGGTCGGCGGCGTGTTTGGCGAGGCGCTCGTAGATGGCTTTGGGCGTGGAGCCGCCGGAGAGGGCGACATGGAAATGCCCTTTTGTGCGGATGGCTTCTTCGGCGATTTTGAGGAAGTGGATGACACAGAAGTCGAGGGTCGCTGCGGTGTCTCCGGGGATGACGAGCTCAGCCCGTTGTTCTAGCATAGGGTCATCGCATCCATTTTGGAGACAAAATTGAGGACCTTGAGGTAATGGTCGCTTGTCCGTTTGTGGTAGATCTCTTTGACGAGCGATTGTCCCGATTCGGCCTTGGCGAAGATGAACTGAGCGGGGATCTCACACTTGTCTTCGGTGCAGAGGACCATGTTGATCTGCGGAGGGAAGGCAGGGTCGCGGGAGAAAGCGAAGTGGTGCCCTTCGGAGGTCATGAGGTCGATCGACATGAGAGTGCCGGGCGCGAGCTTTTCGTTTTGAGCGGGGACGAGGCTGATCTGCACGGCGCCTTGCTGGTAAGAGAAGGAGAGCGAGTCAGAAGTGGAGGCGAGGCCGTCCAATTTCCACTCGAGCTGGCAGGCAAGCCATGCCTGGAAATAAATCGCTTGGATCTTGGTGTGGCAGAAGAAGGGGGTCTCCCGCCCGTTGTACTGGATTTTGAGCGTTTTGGTTTTTTTGAGGAGGCCGAGGCGTTCCTCAGTGTAGAAGCAGGTGGAGAAGAGGTCGCGCCAGCTCTCCATGCGGGCCCAATTGAGGTCAGCAATATCTGCTTGCGAGACGGCCTGATGGCGGATGACTGCTTTGGCGAATTCGGGCAGGTTTGTCGTGGCTTCGGAATCAAAGATGAGCCGGGTGCAGAGTTTTTCGAGAGGGTAGGCCAGCGGGTTGTCTTCCATGGGATCTTCAGCCCACACGAGGTAGACGGGGAGGTCGGGGACGATGTGCGGGAGGACGACAAAAGGGATGCGCAGCTGCTGGAGGCCGGCAACATCGATCTGGATGAAGTCGCAGGCGGCGTCGTTTTCTGCGGAGCCGACCGGCAGCACGGAGACAGAACTCTTGAGGAAATTGGCGCCCGGGGTCTGGTCGACGGAAATGAAGAGGATCCGCGAAGGGAACTTTTGGATGGCTTTGAGGGCGATGGAACGGTAGTATTCGGCACGCTGGTTGTTGGGAACATAGAAGATCAGGTTGAAAAGGGACGCCCGCATTTTGCTGGTCCCTTCCAAGGTTTCCCAGATGCGGGTCAATTCCGCTTCGATCTGCCCGGGCGACGAGAGGGTCTTGAAGGTCATATAAGCCTCCATTTGCGGTTGTCTTTTCCGATGAGCGCATCCGCGGCCTCAGGCCCCCAGCTCCCGGCCTGGTAGTTGGGAAAATCAGAAGGTTTTGTGGAGGCCCAATATTCTAGGATCGGAGTGAGAAGCCGCCACGAGTTGAACACTTCGTCCTCGCGAGCGAACAGTGTGTTGTCTCCGGCAATCGCATCGCCGATGAGCCGTTCATAAGCCTCAGGGGGCGACATGCCGAAGTAGGACCCATAGCGAAAATCCATCTTTACCGGCTGGATGGGGCTGGCGTAACCGGGGACCTTGCAGTTAATTTTAAGGGATGTCCCCTCGTCGGGCTGAATACGCAGGGCGAGGATGTTATGCTCATTTTTTCGGGTCGGTGTCTGGAAGAGGACGCCTGGAGGGTCTTTGAACACGAAGGCGATTTCGGTCGCCTTCTTGGGCAGCCGTTTGCCGCTGCGCAAATAGAAGGGGACGCCGGCCCAGCGCCAGTTGTCGAGATAGAGGCGGAGCGCGGCGAAGGTTTCGACAGTGGAGGTGGGGCTGACATTGTTTTCATGCCGGTAGCCTAGAACTTCCTCGCCATTGATATAGCCCGCGCTGTATTGTCCTCGGACGACATCGCTCATTTCAATGGGACGGATCGCTTCGAGGACCTTCACTTTTTCATCGCGGATCGCGTTGGCGGACAAGTTAACGGGCGGCTCCATCGCGACGAGCGAGAGGAGCTGCATCATGTGATTTTGGACGATATCGCGCAGCAGCCCCGACTCTTCCCAAAAGAGGCCGCGGGTTCCGATGCCGATCTCTTCGGCGACCGTGATCTGGACGTGGTCGATGTAGCGGTTGTTCCAGAGCGATTCGAAAATAGAATTGGCGAAGCGGAAGACCAAGATGTTTTGGACGGTTTCTTTGCCGAGGTAATGGTCAATTCGGTAGATCTGGTCCTCGCTGAGAAAGCGGAGCAGCTCTTTTTGCAGACTCTCTGCAGAGGCGAGGTCGTGGCCGAACGGTTTCTCAATAATGACGCGCGACCATTTGTCTTTGACTTCCGAGGAGTCATACAGCAGTCCGCACTTTTGGAGCTTCTCGCAGACAAGCGGAAAGAAACTGGGCTGGGTCGAGAGGTAGAAGAGGCGGTTTCCCTTGGTGCCCAGGCGGGCATCGAGGCCTTCTAAAAAAGTTTTTAGACTCTGATAACCCGCGTCATCGTGGAACTCCGACATGTGGTAGTAGATGTGCTCCTGGAACTTATTCCACAGCGGTTCCTCTAGGGGTTTGACACGGGAGTATTTGCTGACCGCATCTTTGGCCTCAGCCCGAAACTCTTCGTGTGTTTTGGGGCGCCGGGCGAACCCGACACAGGCAAACTGGGGCGGGAGCTGCCCCTCGCGGGTCAGATTGTAGAGGGCGGGGAGGAGTTTGCGGGCGGTCAGGTCACCCGTAGCGCCAAAAATAACGAGGACGCAAGGATCTATAACGCGGCTTGAGAGGCCAGGCTCTGAGAGGGGGTGTTCTTCCATATCCGGCAGATTATACCATTCCAAGATTTTCAATTAGAGGTTTTTTTAGCATTGAGCCTCTTTAAGCCCCTCTCATCCTCTTTGAAGAGAACCTGAAGATAGGCATAAGTTTCCGGATCAAAAAGATCGGCAAAGGCCGGATAGCTGCTCCGCCTCCATTGATAAAAATAGGGGGAAAGCTGTTTTTCTAATTCCCTCAAAATTCTTCCGTGCGCATGGAGAATAGAGATTCCATTTTCCTGGGACAGTTTTCTAATTTTTGGGTTCAGAGCAAGAAGAGGGTTCGGGAGCGGCTGTGGAGTTGCTATAGCTGAGCTGAAATCTGTGAGAGATTTCACGATGATCTTTAGGTCCCCTTTAATTCTATCCAGGGGAATCTCTAAAGGGGGAACTGTTGCGTACTTCTCAACCAAATCCAGGAATTTCTCTTCCCAGGCTTCCATATCCGACGAAGGATAGGTATCTGACTTGAGGAGAAGGAGGTCGCGCGGGGTATCTCCATCGGTCGTTTTTGCATCGGGTTCGGCTTTGTGCTCAAGCAGCAACCGGACGATTTCCCAATCCGGTTCCCCGGGACAATTATATAGTGCGAGATGCAGCGGTGTGAACAGAAGCCGATTGGGCGCGTTGACGTTCCCGGTGTTCTGGAGTAAAAGCTCAAGGATTTCCCTGTTTAGCGGGGTGGACCTGAACCTTTCCATATAGGCATGTAGGGATGTCCCTTCCAGAACCGGGCCGCATTCATCGACATCAGCCCCGAGGTCGATGAGTGTTTTAACGAGCGCAGGATCATCGAAGCGGGCGAGCACAAAGTGAAGCATGGGGAGCGTAGGTGCTTCCGTGAGGATGCGAAATTTGTAGTCTAACACCTGCTTTCCCATCGTCTTGATCAGTTGGGCCACCTCTAACGCGCTCACATTCTTGGCAAAATTAAGCGGAGAGTGGCGGGGTAGGGCTGAAGGGACTCCAATGGCAGACATTTTTAGCTTGGATCGTTAACGTTTTTGAAGTTGGCCATTGTAAGTTAAATCCTTGATTATTCTAAAGGGAAATTAGGAGATCAGCCGTTGTTGTTGTCGGCAGCTGCATCTGGGAGCTTTTTTTGTGCGTTTAGCATGGAGTGCAGTTCTGCATCCCCAACGCTAAGCTTTTGAAGAAAAGCAAAGCTCTCCTTATCAAAAAAAGCGGAAAATGCGGGGCAATCACTCCATCTCCACCTGTAATAGTAGGGTGTAAGTCTTATGATGATATCATTTAACAAGGCTTTGCGTGTTTGTAAAAGATCGCAGCCTCGGTCTTTGAATTCCCTTTGGATGCCTCGTTTCAGGACGTGGCGGGGCAGGCCGAGGCGGGGATTGGGCAGGAGTCCGGGCTGCAAAAAATCAATGGGGAGGGTTTTGAGAGGTTCAAGTTGCCCTTTCAGCTCTTTCTGCACTTCGTCCAAGGCGATTGCCCGAGGAACAATCAAGGCATCTTTCTCGAATAGCCCCAGAAGCCTTTCTGCCCAGTGTCTCAACTCAGGCAAGGTCAAGTGCGCCGTTTTTTCTAGGAGAAGATCTAAGGGAGTTCTTCCATCGCTTGTGGTTGCGTTGGGATTCGCGCCTCTCTTCAGGAGGCGTGCGATCACTTCCCAATCGGGCTCTATGGACCCATTACTTCCATTGAATATGGCCGCGTGAAGGGGAGTAAAGCCTTCTGCATTGGGAGCGTTGATGTCGTGCGTATTCTCTATTAAATAGGCAAGGAGGTCCAGATCGGCCGGGAACAGTTTCAGCCTGTTTATAAAAGCATGGAGGGCTGTTCCTCCGAGGGGATCCAGCGCATCGACGTCCGCCCCGAGCCAAATCAACCGTCGAACCAGCTCAGCGTTTCCCCAATAGGCGAGTGCATAATACAGGGGGGCATGGACGTTTCCATCAAGATCGCTAAATTGGTAGTTTAAAACTTTTTTTCCCTGATCCTCAATCAGGCGGTTGATATCGCGAGCTGTGAAGTTGGAGCAAATAGGAGAGTAGGAATGTGTGAAGGCTTTAGGAGTGACAGCTGAGATGGACATGTTTAACTCTTAGTAGTTTTTTTTAATTGTATACTCCATTGTAACAAGAATGTAAATTATATAAAAGACGAATTTTAATTTGAACAGCGCGATTGAAGAAATGTCTGTAATAAGAGCGTTGCGGACAGGGAATCGGCGTGCTGTGCCCGCTTTTTGCGGGACACCTCGGCCTCTTTCATCAGCTTATTGACCTGGGAAGTTGTAAGCCGTTCATCTAGAAGGACGACGGGGAGAGTAAAGCAGGCGGCAAACTCCCGCACTAAGGTCGTGCTGGGGCTGTCTTTTCCGTTGAGCCGCAGAGGAAGGCCGATCACGACGGTTTCGATCGGGCCATGCTTCGCGAGTTCTGCCATCACGATCTGGGCCGATTCCTGGGGCGTTTTTCCTGCCTTGAGGTAAGGCTGGGGCAGGGCGACGATTTTTCGCTCATCAGACAAGGCAAGTCCAATACGGGCCGTCCCAAAATCCACAGCCGCGATCCTACCCATGCGCCTTTCTTGCAACAGCTGCGGCGATGAAGTCGCGGAAGAGGGGGTGGGGCGCGCTCGGTTTGGATTTGAACTCGGGGTGGTACTGAACGCCGAGCATCCAGGGGTGGCCTTTGACCTCTGCCACTTCGCAGAGCTCTTCATTTTCTAGCATGCCCGATAGGACCAGCCCCTCTTTTTCACACGCCTCTTTGTAGAGGTTGTTGAACTCGAAGCGGTGGCGGTGCCTTTCTGAAATGACCGGTTTGCCGTATGCTTGATAGGCCTTTGTGTTAGGGGATAAGAGACAGTTATAGGCGCCTAGGCGCATCGTGCCTCCTTTGTTCTCCACTTGGCGCTGTTCGCTCAGCAGCGAGATCACCGGATGGGGCGTCGACGGGTCCATCTCAGTCGAGTTGGCGTTGTCGAGGCCGAGCACATGGCGCGCAAATTCGACGCAGAGCACCTGCATCCCCAAGCAGAGGCCGAAGTAGGGGATGTTGTTTTCCCTGCAGTACTTGGCAGTTAAAATCTTGCCGATCCAGCCCCGCTCGCCAAAGCCGCCGGGGATCAGGTAGCCGTCGCAGCCGCCGATCACGTCCGCAATATTATCTTTTGCTAAAATTTTGTCTGATTCAAAGCTCTTGATCTCCAGTTTGACATGGTTCGCAATCGCCGCATGCTCCAGCGCTTCAAAGACCGACTTGTAGGCGTCTTTGTGCTGCAAGTATTTGCCGACGATCCCAATCGTGACCTTGCCCCGCGGGTGGCGGATCCGCTCCAACATCTTTTCCCAATCGGAGAGGTCAATATGCTTTTTCGGAAAATCGAGCAGCTCGCAGATCTTGCTGTCCAGCCCCTGCTTGTGCAAACTTAAAGGCACCTCATAGATGCTGTATTCCACATCCGGCTCATCCATGACCGCCTCTTTCCGCACGCTGCAGAAGAGGCTGATTTTGTCCTTGATCTCTTCAGATAGGCTCTGTTCGCAGCGGCACAAAATAATGTCGGGAATAATCCCGATGCCCCGCAGCTGCTGGACCGAGTGCTGCGTGGGCTTCGTTTTCACTTCGCCGGCCGCCTTCAAGTAGGGGACATAGGTGAGGTGGATGGTGATCGCCTCTTTTTGCCGCTCATGCTTGAATTGCCTGATCGCTTCGAGGAACGGAAGCGACTCGATATCCCCGACTGTGCCCCCAATTTCAACAAGGACCACCTGGACCCCGCTCTCTTGCGCTGCACAGGCCAAAATGCGCTGCTTGATCTCATCGGTCACATGGGGAATGACTTGGACCGTCTTGCCCAAATAATCGCCGCGGCGCTCTTTCTTGATGACCGTGTCGTAGATTTGACCTGAGGTTGCGCTCGAGGCTTTAGAAAGGGTCGCGTTGCTGTAGCGGTAGTAGTGGCCCAGATCGAGATCCGTCTCGGCGCCATCATCGGTTACATAAACTTCGCCATGCTGGAAGGGGTTCATCGTGCCGGGATCGACATTTAAATAGGGATCGAGCTTCAGCATCGCGACCTTAAGTCCGCGCCGCTCCAAGAGCATCGCGATCGACGCCGCGGTGAGCCCTTTGCCTAAAGAAGAGAGGACACCGCCTGTAATAAAGATATATTTTGGTTGCATAAAGATCCCTGCCTATGTGACTTTCCACTACTTTGCCCATTTTGGTCTAGAGTGAGATAATAATCAAGATGCCGGGAGGGGTTTCACTAAATCGGCGTAGCCGACCGCGACGCGACCTGGTGCCGGCGGAGGAACGACCTTGCATTGTGCGCCGATTGTCGCAATAGTCACTGCGTATTGAGCATTATCTTCAATATGAAAGGCAGCCTGAATTCCCAAGAGCAGATCTTTTTGGGAAAGTTTGATGACAAATTCGCTAAACTCAGAGTTGGCTAGGGAGTTAGATTTAAGCATTTTAATGGCTCGATTAAGATCGGTTTTGGCCATGTTTACGGCAGCAGCGATACGAAATCCATTTCTATTGCACTCTGGAAGTCTAGAGGCTAGCCTCTCAATAGTGGCTTGGTCCGTGCCAATGAAAGGAACAAGAGATAGAAGGGCCTTCTCACAAATGTAGCTATTATGGATCTTGTTCAAGTGGGCTTCGGCACCGGCAAGATCGCCCTCCTTTGCGCATTTGAGGGCAGGATTGGCATATGTCTCTTCAATGACATCAGTTAAAAATCCCCCTCTCAACTCTGTCATCTGATCTGCATAAAGTTCTGCTTTTTCAGGAGACGTTTGAACTAGTTTAAAGCCGATCGCGCGTAATATTCTGTCTTTCAAAATTGGATCGCCGTTAATGATTTCGGGAGCCGCCAGCAACTCTTCTGCTGCGGAAATATCTTCCAGATTTGTAGCAATATCAACAATGCAACGAGCTGAATCAGTACTGCGGCGCGCTAGGGCAAGCGCTTGAGGTAAATCGATGTTTCCAAGCACCCCAAGAAAATCTCCCAGAGTATGCGCATCTTGAGTTTTTAGAGATTCAATAAGGGCAAACGCTCCAGGGGCATCGCTTGGGAGCTTATAGGCAGCAACCGAACCTAAGGATTTTTCTCGCTCGGCTAGATTTTCTATGCGGCGCGCAAAGGCTTCTGCGGCTTTTAAGTCGCGGGGTGCAAAGGCTTTTACAACTTGTGGCAGGACCTCATTTTGCAAATTTTTACTGAGTTGATCGAGTCTGTCAGCAGCCTTTTGAGGGTCTCTTCTAAGAATGGAATCGAATGCGCCTCCAAGGGTTCGGGTCTTGTCTTGACTGTCAGGAAACGTTACCACAACATCAAAGACAACTTCAGCATGCATGGAAACTTGACCAATGATTAAGAATTTATTATCGAGTGAAATATCGTCATCTTGTACTATAGCAACTAGGATCTCCTCCACTTTCTTGCTAGGTTCTTTAGCTAAAGATTGAGCAATTGTTAGATAGGGTATGCCTTTATTCTGTTCATCATGAATACGTTTTACGCTCTTCAATCCTGCCGAAATATCCGATTCAGCAAGGCCGATCGTTAATTGGGATAGGAACAGCATGAGGGATTGAGGCGATGGTGGGGCATTAGAGGGTCGAGGCGTATCGATCAAGCTTTCCATTGCAGCAGCTTGGGTAGGATTCTGTTTAGCAACCTCACAGGCAATCCGGGAGAGAGCCCAGTCCTTATCTTTTGAATTATGCGCGAGGGTAGCTAACGCAAAACGTTGCGCGTAGGCAAAAGCATAGCTTTTAAAATCATCCAGCCGCCAGTGTCCATGCTCTAAGTAGAGAGGACGAAGATCTCTATACAACCCCGCCATCTTGCGTCGGGTTTCTGAAGGACAGATCTCCAAGGATCCTGTCGTTATCAAAGCTCTGCAAGCGCGGAATTCAGAGCTTTCCTTGTTGGCTTCTCTCAGGGCTGCGTAATCGATCGATGTGCTAGATGACATGAATGCCTCTAATAGTAGGTTTTTTAATATTTTCTTGTAATTATACCAAAGAAGTTAGCTTTATATCAATATATATATATATATATATATATATATAATTAATTTTAAGTCATTGATAATCTTTAACTTGTAGTTTTAAGTAATTAAATGTTAGATTTGTGTAAGAAACTGTCACTTTTTGACAGTTTCTTGCAAATTTTCGATGTTTCTTGCCTAAAAATTGGTGTTTCATCTAAGTTTATGTTAGAAACTGTCATTTTCTGACAGTTAGTCTCAAGGTTTTGTGAACCCCGGCCTTAAGGCCGGGGATTGTTACTGCGTCTTGGGAGGGGCTTCGCACCCCTCCCAAGTCGTCTTTTTGAAAATACCCGGCCCTTAAGGGCCGGGTTTCCGCCGGAGGACGGATGAATAGAAAATTTTTTGACGTTTTACTAACCTGGCCAAAGCCTTACATTTCTGGTGTTGACCTTTGCTGTATTTTAGACAAATCTTCCGACTCACGTCATGCGATTATTAAAAGAGCTATCCAAAACGGAGAGGTTACCCCTATTCGTCGTGACTTGTACTTGATCAAAAATTCCAAAATACCGCTTGTTAACGCATTTGAAATTGCGCCGGTTATTTATGGCCCTTCGTATGTTAGTTTTGAATCCGCTTTGAGTTACCATGGGTGGATTCCTGAGGCTGTCAGAACCACCACGTGTGCATCGGTTAAAAGAACAAAGGAATTCAAAACACCTATTGGGATTTTTTCTTATGAACACATCCCTATCAAGGCGTTCTCTCTTGGCGTTGGGCAGCACCAGCAAGAGGACTCAACTTTGTTTATTGCCGCTCCTATTAAAGCTCTAGCTGATATGATTTATGCACGAAAGCGAACCTGGGCCAAAATTGAAGATCTTTTAGACGATCTCCGTATAGAACCTGAGAGCTTTGAAAATTCGGATAAAGAATTGCTCGCAGATCTTATCGAAAATTACCCGAGTTCCAGGGTTCAAAAGGCTCTTCAGATTTTGCAGAAAGGATTGATTACATGACGATCACAATTATTCAAGAACGGCTTAAAAATTATTCACCGCTCTCCAAGCAAGAAGAACTCAATGCCTTAAAAGAAATTTATCAGGAAATTGCTCTAGCAGGTTTGGCAAGGAGTGACTTTTTCAAAGTGGCGGCATTTCAAGGAGGAACCGCGTTAAGGATTGTCCACCAACTCAAAAGGTTTTCGGAAGATTTAGATTTTGTTCTTCTCCAGCCCAATGAATCCTTCCGATGGGAAGTTTTTCTAAAAGCGGTTGAATTGGAATTTAAATCTTTCGGCGTAAATCTAGAAATTAAACAGCGCGCTGAGGCCAAGGGAGCTATAAAAACGGCATTTTTGAAAGAGGATTCATTTGCCCGCATTCTTGAATTGACCTATGACAGATTGCCTTCCGATGAGCAGAAAATTAGCATTAAATTAGAGATCGACACGTTGCCTCCTGAAGGAGGCATTCATGAGAATGCTTTTTTAATCTACCCTTATCCGTTTTCTGTCCTAGTGCAAAATTTGCCGAGCTTATTCGCAAGCAAATGCCATGCTCTGTTATGTCGGAGATATGAAAAAGGGCGCGATTGGTTTGATTTTCTTTGGTACCTTTCTCGAAATACACCGATCAACTACTTGTTATTAAAAAATGCTCTTTTTCAAGCCGGTCCATATAAAGGAAAAAAGATCCCTTTTGGCGAAAAGTGGATCCATCAGGAATTGGAGAAGAAAATTGGATCCATGGACTGGCGAGCAGCACGAAGGGATGTTGAGAATTTTCTCAGGCCTGAGGAACGTAAATTTGTAGAAAATTGGAGCTCAGAATTATTTCAAAACCAAAGTCAGAAAGTCAAAGTTATGTTGTTTGAGGCTGTGATTTTCCGAATCGCCAATGGTCCAGAACCTGATCTAGAGAGGAAAGAGGTACTGTTTTCCTCTGCAATTACCGATCTTAGTGGTGAGGATATCGAAAAAATCATCGCATCAGATACTTATTGGTTCCAGTCTCTTATGGAAATCGAACTTTTAGATAGCGATAAAGAGTATGAGTGCATTTTTTTCAGATTTGATGATCCGGGGCATCGGAAGTCTATGGATGGAATGGAGTATGAACCTGGGGAAAAATATACAGTATCAGGTAAATTTATTAAAAACTGGAATAGGCGGCGGCAGGTCTACGTACATAATATTCCTAAGGCTATGTTCTGGTTTCAACCCACAATGCTTACGCCAATGACAATCCAAAAGCAGATTGCTTCGTTCGCACAAGAAACGGGTATAGAGAGGCATACTACCCTGTAAAAAACCAGCGACTGAAAGTTGATTCTCTGCGGCTTTGCGTTGATCCGAGCTCTGCATCCACACAGACTGCTTGCCAACTTATTCCCAAATCTTTAACAATGACACCATGTCAGAAACCCTAGAAACCTTACGCCGAACCTACCACCCTCCCATTCCCTCCCTGCTCCAAGACCTCGCGCGCGTCTCCCTTTCTACAACAAATCCCACCTCAAGCCTTGGCGACGCCGAACAGCTCAAAAAGCTCTTCCCGCTCACCTTTGGCCGCCCGGTCCTCAGCGCCCACTTGGGCCACGAACGCACCCGCCAACCTCTCACTCTCGGCGTCCTCTTTTCGGGCGGGCAAGCTTCCGGAGGACACAACGTGATCGCGGGGATTTTCGACGCGCTTACTCCCAAGAGCCGCCTGCTAGGTTTTTTAAATGGCCCCAGCGGACTCATCAGCGGCGCTCAAAAAGAGCTCACGCGAGAGGCCCTCGCTCCCTACCGCAACCAGGGAGGCTTTGATCTACTCGGCTCAGGAAGGACCAAGATTGAAACCCCCGAGCAATTTCTCTCCTGCCTTAAGGTCTGCCAAGACCTCAAGCTGGATGGCCTCGTGATCATCGGCGGCGATGACTCTAACACGAACGCCGCACTCCTCGCCGAATTTTTCCTCGCCAAGAAGTGCCCGACCCGGGTCGTCGGCGTCCCCAAGACGATTGACGGTGATCTGCAACACCCTCAGCTTCCCATTTCGTTTGGTTTTGATACGGCGTGCAAGGTCTATTCCGAGATGATCGGCAATATCGCCAAGGACGCCCTGTCGGCGAAAAAGTATTACCACTTTATCAAGGTGATGGGCAGGTCCGCGTCCCACATTGCCCTTGAGTGCGCTCTGTCCACCCGTCCCAACCTCACATTGATCGGCGAAGAAAAGAAGGGCCTTGCGGACGTTGTCAAAGAGATCGCCGGCTTGATCACCGCCCGCGCCCATGTCGGAAAAAACTACGGCGTGATCCTAATCCCGGAGGGCCTCATCGAGTTCATCCCTGAAATCGCGCAGTTGATGAAAGAGCTCAATCACACGAGCGACGCCAAGGCGCTCACGCCGCCGTCCCGCCGCATTTTTTCCCTGTTCCCGGAAAATATCCAGAAGCAGCTTCTTTTAGAGCGCGATCCGCACGGCAACGTTCAGGTCTCTTTGATTGAGACGGAGCGGATGCTGATCGAGCTGGTCCGCAAAGAGATCGCAGGTCCTTTTGGTTCTGTCAGCCACTTTTTAGGCTATGAAGGGCGCGCCGGATTTCCCTCGAACTTTGACGCCGCCTATTGCACAGCACTCGGCATGACCTCTGTCCTGCTCATTGAGGCCGGACATTCGGGGTACATGTGCGCCATTCCCAACTTAAAGGCTCCCGCCTTTGAGTGGACGCCGCATGGGCTGCCGCTCACGATGCTCATGGATCTGGAACAGCGCGCCGGCAAACAAAAACCGGTGGTCCAAAAGACACTCGTCGACCTGAAAGGCAAACCGTTTCTGAAGTTTGCAAAGATGCGCAATACTTGGAAATTAGAAGATCATTATTGTTGTCCTGGCCCTATTCAATTCTTCGGTCCTGAAGAATTAATTAATTCAATTCCGCACATTTTAGTTGATTAAATATAGTTGATCAGTATAATCGCGATTAGCTATGATATTAAAAAGAGATGGCCGCTTCGTCAATCCGCACGTAGAAAATGACCGCCGCACCCTCATGGATGTGGTGCGATGGAAGACGGGTTTCTATAACGATCCCGTACAAGATCCGGCCGCTCCCGAGTCATTCTCCTATCCGATGCCGAAGCATTCGTTTGATCCCACAGCGCCTTCCGCCATGTGGATCAATCACAGCACCTACCTCATCACTGTGAATGGCCTCAACATCCTCACCGATCCGATCTGGAGCAACCGCTGCTCTCCCGTCACATTTTTAGGCCCCAAACGGAAGTTTAAGCCGGCCATCAATATTGAACAGCTGCCTAAGATCGACTTCGTCCTCATCAGCCACGATCACTACGACCACTTAGACGAAAAGACCGTGATGCAACTCTTCCACCACTTCCGCCACATCACCTGGATCGTCCCCACCGGCGTAAAAGAGTGGTTCACCAAGCGGGGTATCACTCAAGTTGTCGAGCTTTCCTGGTGGGAACACTACAATTTCCACGGCCGGATGAAAGTCACTGCGGTGCCGGCCCAACATTTTTCGGGAAGGTCCAAGAAAGGCTTCAACAAGACCTTATGGGCAGGCTATGTCTGCGAGTTTGGTCACAAGCGGCTCTATTTTGTCGGTGACACCGGATACAACCCGCACGATTTTAAAAAAATCGGTCAGCATTGGGGGACGATGGATTTGAGCCTCATCCCGATCGGGGCCTATCTGCCGCGCCGCTTTATGTCGCCCGTCCACGTGGACCCTTATGACGCAGTCTGCATCCATAAAGAAGTGGGTTCTAAACTCAGTCTCGGCATGCACTGGAAGACCTTTAATCTTTCCGATGAACAAGTCCACCAGCCTCCGTTCGATCTCCTTCAGGCCTGCAAAAAAGAGGCCATCAATCCTGCCTCCTTCCTTCCGATCGAACCCGGCCAGATCATCAATTGGTAGAGGCAGTTGCAAAACAATTGGTAGAGGCAGTTGCAAAACTCGCTTTATAGACAAAAATTGATGATTTTGGTCCAAATGGAGTTTTGCAATTGCCTCGGTAACCGAACCATTCTCAACTACAAGAGAGCTGGCGTTTTTCCCGACTTTGGTATAAATTGAATTTTATGGATTTATCACAAAAGAAATGCGTGCCTTGCACTCAGGGGACGCCACCCTTAAAGGGAGCTGCCCTCCAAACGCTTTACAAACAACTGCCGCCCGGATGGAAGGTTGAGGGGGAACATCATCTAGAAAGGGGGTTTACCTTCAAAAATTTTAAGGAGGCGCTCGCCTTCGTAAACAAGATCGGCGCGATTGCTGAAGCAGAAGGCCACCATCCCGATATTTTTCTCACGTGGGGAAAAGTGAAGATCACTCTGTACACCCACAAGATCGGAGGCCTATCCGAGAGCGACTTCATCCTAGCCGCCAAGTGTTCCCTATGACAAAAGTGCCCTCTATATCGATTAAAGGAGGCAAGAAGCTGCCGCTGATCGGCCTGGGGACATGGGAGCTCGTCGGCAAGGCCTGCACTTACGTCGTCGAAAAGGCCCTAGACCTTGGCTATAGTCACATTGACACCGCACATCTCTACCAGAACCATGCGGCCATTAAAAAAGCGATCAAGAAGATCTCCCGGGATAAGATTTTCATCACCTCAAAACTGATCCTAGACCAGATCGATTTCAAGCGCTGCGAGGAATCAGTTGATGAGATCTGCAATCTCGCTCTCAAGGAACTGGGCACCGATTATCTGGACCTCTATCTTCTCCACAGGCCCGACCGCTCGAAACCCATGAAAGAAGTGCTCCAGGCGATGCATCTGCTAGCCGAGAAGGGGAAGATCTCCTATTTTGGGGTGAGCAATTTCAACATCCACCATCTCCAAGATATGTTAAACGCGGGGATCCAGCCTTCTGCAAACCAGGTGGAGTTCCATCCCTATCTCTATCAAAAGGCGCTTTGGGATTTTTGCAAGAGCCATCAGATCCAGCTGATCGCCTACAGACCGCTCGGCAAGGGAGCCCTCCTCGCCGAGCCGCTTCTCCAAGAAATCGGCGCCAAACACAAAAAGTCAGCGGCGCAGATCGCGCTCCGCTGGAGCGTGCAGAAGGGGATTCCGGTGATCCCGAAGGCCAGCTCCGAAAAGCACCTGAAGGAGAACCTCAATATTTTCGACTTTAAGTTGAGCGACGAAGAGATGTCCCTCTTAGACCGCTTAAACCGCAATCAACGGTTCTGCAAGCCCGAGTGGTCTGACTTCGATTATTAACGTTAGTTGCCTGTTCAGGTGACGCCTCCTACGTCGGCGGTACCGGAAAAGTGTCGTGCAAGTTAGTGCCTGACTGAAGATCCATACATTACCCTAATTTAATAGCAAAAATTTGAAGGCTTTTGTATAGTATTGTCAGCTTCTAACGAGAAGGATTTATGCCGAAAATTTCAGAATTCTTTGGTATTCTGATTCTGATGTATTATAATGATCACGCGCCCCCGCATTTCCATGCTCAATATGCGGAGTATGAGGCATTGATCAGGATCTCGCCTCTGGGATTGCTTCAAGGTGAGTTGCCGCCGAGGGCATTTAGCCTTGTCATGGAGTGGGCGCAAATTCATCAAGATCAATTAATGGAAGATTGGAACTATGCTGCAAACAATAAAAAGCTACACAAAATTCCTCCCCTCGAATAAAAGTGGGATTATGGGATTCAAAAGAGCGAAGATCATCGCAGTCACCCCTAAACCAAACTATTGCGTCTGGATCCGTTTTGATGATGGTTTAGAAGGAGAAGTAGATTTAAGCCATCTAGTCGGTCAAGGGGTTTTTGAGGCATGGGAATCGGTCGATTTCTTTAATCAAGTGCGCGTTGATCCGCAAACCTCTACTCTAGCGTGGGGGGATGAAATTGATTTAGATCCTTATGTGCTCAGAGAGCAACTTTCTAAAAAGCCTACATGACCCTGTCTGCATAGTTCACAGCAATTTGCCTAGCGGGCTAGTACCCAAGAATATACCTTGGCAGCTGTCATCGTTGCAACGGACGTTACTGCCATTGCCGCGGCTGCGGCTGCCATTGCGATTGCGGGTTGCGGAGGAGCCGGTTGTTCATAAACTGTGAACGCTGCTGCCACTGCTCCAACTCCTATCTGAAGCAATGTGATAGGCTGCAGTTCCGCTATTTTTTTCGCCAGCGCGGCGATACCGCCCAATACAGACGTTCCTACTGGTAACAAAAGGGCGCCGACTAAGTTCATCGGATGACCGCCCCACCATATGGGATCTTGCCATGTGGGTTCTGCATCGACTTGGTGATTTCTGCAATCCACATCAAAGATACCCATTTTCAGGTGGCCGGTCTGGGACAGAATACCCGCATTCTTGGTCGAAGTGGGATCTAAATCACACAAATCCGCAGCTTCTGCAAATACATAGAATTGCAGCATCATTTCTTGCTTGTCAGGGCCATTCGTCACACTACAATAATTGACCAGATCAAATTGTTGTTCAACGACCATGAGCCCCTTTGACGTTTTATATAAGTTAGATTCAGGGAGAGCAATGCGATCAAACGAGGCTGCAATCCTCCGGATTTGTTCAAGGTTTGTGTAGTGGAGGATCAGGTCTTCTTCACCGGTCTTTTCGCGAAATCCCCATTCTTTTCTTGGTATTTTTATGAGCATTCCTGGTAAGTCTGGGTGGATGAACGTCCTTTTTGAGACGCCTTCTCCTAATGTTGTCCAATTTCCCGAAGGTCTCTTATCTTGATACATCTGTTCAATTTCTGTTTGATGGGCCTCTAAAAAGGCCAATTGATCCGCAGATAGGGTGTTTTTATAAACCCCTGCGCGGGCCTCTAAAAAGGCATCCTGCTGCGGCGATCTAGGTCTTTAAGCATCGACACGCTATACGCGTAATATCCTGCGGCCGCGATTCCGCTAAGCCCTAAGACGATTTTGCATAGTCCCATTCGATAAAACCTTTGAGGAGATCATCAAATCCGAGTTTCGCAATGAAAGAGCTAGATAGGGCAATCACAGACGCCTGATGGGCGATCACGATGATCCTTGAATCCAAGCTATGGATGCAGGCGGTCCCTGCAAGACCCGTTGCAGTTTGGACGGCTCCTTTGAAGATTTCGGCGACGTTTTTTTGGGTCACTCCACGCGCAAGGCGTAAAGCTCCCTGCGCTCCAACCACGGCGGCTCCGGCGCCAAGAGCGCACTGCATGAGCTTTGAATGAGCGATTGGACCGAGCCCCTGAAGTCTACCGCCAAGATTAAGGGAGGTCATGCCTAAAAACAGAGTCTTTGCTCCCTCTAGGATATGTCCATTGGTCAGATCAAGAGAGCCAAAGATGGTTCCCCCTATTCCGATGGTTGTCATTACTTTATTCATAGATAATCACGCTTATGTTTTTAATGTAATTTTTTCGGATCACAACGCAGTGCCGCAGATCGTTACTCTTTTGGAAAGTATTTTTGCCAATCTGCGTTGTATAAACGTGACAAATGCGCCTTGTTATGAGCCACAAGTATGCAATGGGTGTACAGTTTTGTTATCGGTTCCAGATTCCGACGGAGGGTGTCCTTTTGGCTACAGAGAGCTTCAATTTGATGATCAGCGTTTTTTTGAGTAGCTTTATGAAGCTCCGCCTCAGCGAATAGTTTGTCGCTTTTTTCACGACGAGCTTGCGGATCGCTCTCTGCATTGCGATCTATAAGAGCCTGTAACCCTAAATCGACCAGACGATCTTCTTCTTGCAGCGCATTCTTTCTCATCTCGGCTAAAATCTCAAGCCTTGGGCGTAAATCATTCCAAAGCTCTTGAGTCTCGGAGTGCTTGCCTTCAAAACCCTTTCTCACTTTGTGGTAAAAATTCACGACCTGATTCTTGAGCTCTATTCCACTTTTTGTTTGGACTGGAAGTTGTTGCAGGGTATTTTTCCAAAATTCGTCCTGGGGTGATAAACTATTAAATTTATCTTCTATTAATTTCCAGACGTCTTGATGCATCTTATTTCCACTTAAACAATCTGTTGACATTTACCACCTCTTTATTTGTTTTACATTAATTATTATAAACCAACCTAGTTTATAATTCAATTGTAAAGCATTGTAATATTAGCATTTTTAGCAATTGATCTATTATGGTAATAAAAAATTCTTGATAAATACATCTCCTTGATTGTCAATTAGTTAAGAAACAGGCTTGCAAGCCCGTTCGAGGAGCGGCTTTGGGGGATATTCAGATGTTGGACGGCTTTCTGTACTGGGCCTGAATGGTCTGCATGAGATAGAGGGCGTTGCCCGCTTCCCAGTGGGATACCCCGTCGTCATGGATCAGGGTCTCTCGGGTCTCAGGATCGAAGATTGCGCCCGATTGGAACAGATGGAGCAGCTCCATCGAGGTGGACCCGCCGGACCTGGTGATCGTCCGATTACTGCGCGCCATCAAGAGGGCGAGATTCTCTTCGGCCTGCGTCTGCAGAGGAACGATCGTGAGCCCCTCGGGCGCCCAAGGGACCCGCTTTACCACGGCGTCTAAAAGCTTTTTCTGCTCATTGGGGCCGCAGTAGACAAATAGAAAGTGCTTTTCTTTTGCAGTTTGGGCGCGGGCGATGAGCGCATCCACCCAATCGAGGACGCCTTGATGCGAGGGCTGGCTGCCCAGCATCAAGAAGGTCACTTTTGCTTCTTTTTCAATGACATAAGAACAGTCGGAGATCGTGAGGTCCAGCTGTCGACTGTGCAGCTTCTCTTTGAGCCTTTCCGTTTGTAAAAAGGACTTCCGGATAGGGAAGATGCGGTCGGTGATCACTTCGATCATCCCGCAGGAGCGGTGCCAAAAGTCTTCCGTTTCGGTGATCGCGGGAGGGGAGTAGACGGTCAGCAGGGGAGCCAGCAGTGGGTCAGAGCCGACTTTTCTAAGTGACCGCAGGAAGTGGGTTGCCTTTTTGGTCGGCATATCGGTGAGGTAGAGGTGCAGGCGGACGTTCCAGCCCCGCTTTCGGTTCACAAAACGGAGCGCTTTCAGAAGAGCTAGCGTACATAACGGCTGGGTGCTTACGATGTATTCGGGTTCCGCTTCCAGGCTCAGAAGCAAGTGGACCAGTTTCCAGTAGATGATCGGAAAAAACAGCCGGTCGGCGCACTTTTGCAAAGTGACCAGGCAGCTTTGGGTCTTGACTTTGCCCTGGCGCTGCGATTTATCCCAGAGGTGGACGCAGAAATTCCCGATGGGGCCGAGAAAAAACTCCCCCATGATATCGAAAGTGCGGCTCACATCGAGTTCGATCCCTTTTTCTGCATATTCCTGGACCAAACGCTGCTGGAGCGAGTCTTTGGCAACGCGATGCCCGCCGCCGCACCTCGACCAAATAAATATAATTGATTTCTTGTGCGTCATTAATTATATAATTGAACATTTTTAATTAAACTTCAACTATTTATTGATTAATTAATCTGGAGTTGATAAATTAAAAATAAGAAGCCGTTGATCTATAAATGAACGAAAGTTCAATTAAAGATGCCTCAAGGTACCACACCCTCTAAAAGAGGAACAATTATAGGCCTTGTTTAATTAACAGCTTATGATTCAAATGGCTTGAGTGTTAAAACGGCTTCCCACCTTCCGGAATCATCTGTGTAAGATGAAAAACCGGAAGGTTTTTTTTTGTAAGAAAAAAATCAGGAAGCCTGCTCCCGTGCCCTAAGGTTTTTTCC
>JABDEH010000005.1 GCA_013287215.1 Chlamydiota bacterium | reverse complement strand
ATTACGAACGGCGCTTGCAGCGCACTTCCGGACGGCCAAGAGCCGATCCAAGAGCCCGCCAAAACCGGCTTTTGAGACAGAACCCATTTCGGATGATGTTGGTGAGACTCCAACACGTGAATCGTCAGAACCGCTGTTCGCCTGACGTGTCAATGCATAGATTTGCATAGACTTTTTTGAACGGCTATCGGACATACCTCTATTATGTGGCAACAGAAGATCCATCTATCAATCTTTCACGCGTCCGCTATCGAGTAAGCCGCGGAGGCCATCCGGTACCGGAAGAAAAAATTGCAACGCGCTATCATCGCTCCTTGGAGCTGCTAGCGCAAGCAGTCAAATTTACCCACCGTGCTTATATTCTCGATAACTCAACACATGAGCATGTTTGGATCGCGGAAATCACCAATGGCAAGACTGTGGAAATGAAAACGAACGAAATTCCAGTTTGGTTTCAAAAATCCCTGTTGGACAAGCTGCACACACAAAATGTTTGAACTTCTCTAGCCAAAAGCGCGAGAAGTTCAACATAATGGGCCTAACCATCAGACGAAAAACCACCATTTATTCCTATTTATACCCATTTATCCTTGATTTCAGGTATAAATGGGTATAAATAGGAATAAATGAGGAAAAGCTATGGATCGTACACAGAACCCTTTCTCCCCTGGCGCCGGCGCCCCTCCTCGTGAATTAGTGGGTAGAGACCCTATTCTTGAGGATGCCAGTGTTTTACTCGCCCGAATCAAGCGCAAACGACCTGAAAAAAGCATGCTCCTAACCGGCCTTAGAGGTGTGGGCAAAACAGTGTTACTCAATGAGATTGAGCGCATGGCTGAGAAGGAAGGCTATCGAACGATTTTTATTGAAGCTCATGAGGATAAACAGTTAGGTCCTTTGCTTGCCCCTCATCTTTGGAGACTTCTGTTTGACTTAGACCGTACTGCCGGTTTCGGCAATAAAGTAAGAAAAGGCCTTTCAATCTTACGCAGCTTCATTGGATCTCTCAAAATCACAGTCAACGATGTGACCATCGGGTTAGATATTGATCCCGAAAGAGGAACGGCTGATAGCGGAGATCTAGAAATTGATTTACCACAACTATTTGTTGCCATTGCCGAAGCTGCCGAAGAACGTCAGTCTGCAGTTGCCCTCCTCGTGGATGAGATTCAATTCCTCAGTCAAAAAGAGCTTGGAGCGCTGATTATGGCAATGCATAAGATACAACAACGCCAGCTTCCATTCATCCTGCTAGGAGCAGGACTTCCGGTACTCCCGGGATTAGCCGGTGATTCAAAATCCTACGCCGAAAGACTGTTCAGCTTTCCAGAAATTGGCGCCCTATCAGAGCCCGATGCCGAAAGAGTTTTAAAAGAACCGGCGCAAGCCGAGGGAGTTATATTCGAACCCCCAGCTCTAGAAGAAATCTTTGTTTGACAAAAGGGTACCCCTATTTTCTTCAAGAGTGGGGTTATCAAACATGGAACCAAGCCAAAGGAAGCCCCATTACTTTTCAAACTGTTCAAGAGGCAACCGGTACAGTCATAAAACGCCTTGATAAGAACTTTTTTAAAGTCCGCTTTGACCGCTTGACAGCAAGCGAAAAGAATTTCTTGCGTGAGATGGCAAGACTAGGCGCCGGCCCTTATAAAACAGGGGGCATTGCGGATCTCCTAAATCAGAAAATCACAAGCCTCACTACTGTTCGTGCAAAATTAATCAAGAAAGGAATGATCTACAGCCCCAGTCATGGAGAGGTTGCGTTCACCGTACCTCTGTTTGATGAGTTCATGATAAGGGCAATTCCTAATTTAGAACCTGAGACTTGCTGCTTGCATTCAACTTAAATTTTTCCAAAAACGGCGACACCGACCCATAGCCGCTGGACAAAAAAAACCATTTATTCCTATTTACACCCATTTATTCTCGATTTCAGGAATAAATGGGTATAAATGGGAATAAATCAAAAAGTGTGTGGCCGCAGGACTGCTAGAAGGTCATGCAAAATTTAAAGCGCTATTCATATTAACCACCCTTATGTTAATGTCAAAAGTGCGGCTAATGCACTATGAAGATTAAGAACTACACCATCAAAAAAAGTCTGGGCAAAGGGGGCATGGGTGAGGTCTTTTTGGCCTACGACGACGTATGCCACAGAGAAGTCGCCCTCAAGCAGATCCGGGCCGACCTGCTCCGCTACCATACCATGAAAGACCGCTTTTTGAAGGAAGCCCGCATCGCCTCCCAGCTGACGCACCCCTCGATCATCCCTATCTACTCGATCGATCAAGAATTTTACACCATGCCCTACATCGAAGGGGAAACCTTAAAACAAATTTTACGCGCCACAAAAGAACAAGAAAAAAACGGAGAACCCCTCCATCCCATCGGCAGCTCCATCCCCACGCTGATCCAGATATTTTTTAGCATTTGCCAGGCGATCGCCTACGCCCACTCTAAGGGAGTCCTGCACCGCGACCTCAAGCCCGAAAACATCATCATCGGAAAATACGGGGAAGTGCTGATTCTCGATTGGGGCCTGGCCGCAAAGCTCTCCGACCCGCAAGAAAAGGCAGATGACATCCCCGCTTCTGAGGACCCCGATCTCACCCGCCCCGGAAAGATCGTCGGCACCCTCACCTACATGGCCCCCGAAAGAGCGCGCCAGGAGCCCGCTTCGGTCCAGACCGACATCTACGCCCTGGGCGTCATCCTTTACCAACTGCTCACCCTGCGCCTGCCGTTCCACCGCACCTCGTTCGCCGAATACCGCAAGATCATGGATCGTGAGGAATTTCTCGATCCTACAGAACGGGCGCCCTACCGCGACATTCCGCATGCCCTCTCCGACATCGTCAAAAAGTGCCTGGCCCGAAACAAGGAGGAGCGTTACCGCACCGTGGAAGAGCTGCTCGCCGAGTTAAAAAATTACAGCGAAGGCAAACCGGAATGGATCCCGCTCGCCTCCCTCGACATCGACAATAAGAACGATTGGGAGTTTCAAGAAAACGTGCTCCTCGCCAAGCACATCGCCATCACCCGCACGACCGATGTGATGGAATGGGTCACGCTGATGATCTCCAAGGCGCCTTTTGCGGGCAACATCAAGCTCCACACCCGCGTGCGCCTTCATAAAAACGGCCAAGGCGTCGGGTTCCTCTTCAACATCCCCGAGGCGCTCCTGCGCACAGGGCTAGAAGAGGGCTACTGCCTTTGGCTCGGCCGCGAGGAATGTAAACTCTACCGCAATAACGTCGAAGTCATGCACATCTCCGGTCCCTGCCTCAGTGCCGATGCGCTCGTCGACATCTCCATTGAAAAGATCGACAACCATGTGCGCCTCTATCTGAATGGCGCCCTCGCGCTCCACTTCCTCAGCCACACGCCCCTCTCCGGCACCCATATTGGCTGTCTCTTCCGCGACGCCGAGTTTGCCATGCAAGAGATCCGCATCGCCATCGGCAGCCAAAATGTCTTTGTCAAATGCCTTGCTGTTCCCGATGCGTTCCTAGCCAACAAAAATTTTTCCAAGGCCTACGCAGAATATCGGCGCATCAGCACCTCCTTTCCCGGCAGGGCCGAAGGGCGCGAGGCCCAATTCCGCGCGGGCATCACCCTCCTTGAAGAGGGGCTCTCCCAAAAAAAGAAAAAAGACCGAGACAAATTCCTCTGGCTTGCCCAAGAAGAGTTCGGTAAGCTCCGCAACACTCCCGGCGCTCCTCTCGAATACCTCGGCAAATCGCTTATCTACAAAGCAGAAAACGAGATCGAAGAAGAGGTCAAATGCCTTGAGCTCGCCCTCCGCAAATACCCCAAACATCCCTTGCTGCCCATCCTCGAAGAGCACATCGCCTTCCGCCTCCATGAGAGCTCCCACCGCGACCGCAAAGGCGCCTACCTCTTCGCGCTCCTCTGCCTCCGTCATTTACCCCAGCTCTTCACCAACCCTGACCACAAAAAACTGCTGGACAGCCTCGAGAAGCACCTCGAGCCGCTCCCCTTCCTCCAGAGCACACCGCTGCCGATCCAACTCGCCTTCTGGCTCGACAAGCCCTATGCGCTCATTGAGATGCTGACCAAAGAAAACGCCGAAGAGATTTTCCTCTGCCTCTACAAGCTCGGCCACACTTCCCTCATCCAAGAACAGCTGGAGCAATTTCCTGCCCCAAAGATCGCAAGCCTCCTGAAGGGGAAGTTTGAGCCTTCAATGGATGCACGCACTCTCGCCGCACTGTTCGAGACAACGCACAAGCGGGAGCTCCTTCCCCATCTGCCGCAGCCCCTGCGCATCTGGGAGCTGCTGCTTGAAAACAAAACCGCCGAAGCGGGAAAGCTGCTCAAAGAGCATCCATCAGAAGATCTAAAAGAAGAATCGAGCCCGCTGTATGCGCTCTATGGGTGCTACTTGCGGATGGCGGAAGGAGAAGCCCGCGCGCTGGAGCATTTTGCCGCCCGCTCGCCTGTGCCGCATCCGCAAACCCACGCGCTGCTGGGGCGTTATCTGCTGGGGACGCTAGAGCCTGAGAAGCTCTTTCTCTGGGAGAGGATCCAATTGTACAGACAGCTGATGCTTTACTATCATGCAGCGGGAAAACCTGATCGGGTGAAGGTCTTTCAGGAGAAGCTTAAGGCCGAGTTAAAAAATTAAGTTCACTGACACCTCTGATTTTCAAATGCACATTCTGCCACTTATACGCTATATTTGGCAGAATCTTACTAAAAAACATAGATTCTGCCACTTAAGCGTTATATTTAGCAGAATCTCATAAAAAAGGGGGATTCCGCCATTTTAACGGTTTCAATCTTTCCTTGCATAAATGATAGAAATGTGTTATATTATCATTTATGGAAGGAAAGATAGATATACCTCTATCCTTCCGACAAGGAAAGATACCCATGAATGAGCCATTATTATTTCAGATCCTGCTCGGAGAGTTCCATGAGAAATTAAACCATCTTAAGGACCTTGTGTCCAGGGACGTCCAATTTCCTAAGGCATCGAATAAAATCAAGGTCGCCATAGGGATGCGGCGCTCAGGCAAAACCTATTTCCTCTATCAGCAGATATTAAAAATGCTCGCAGACGACATCAGTAAATCGGCCATTTTGTATATCAATTTTGAAGATGACCGCCTTTTCCCCCTTAATGAGCAGAAATTAGCACAACTTGTGGACGCCTTCTATGCCCACCACCCCGAAAACCACGATAGAAAATGCTATCTATTTTTCGACGAAATTCAAAACGTGGAGAACTGGCCGATCGTCATCAGGCGCCTTCATGACACCAAGAACGCCGAAATCTTCTTAACCGGATCATCGGCCAAACTGCTCAGCAAGGAAATCGCCACGAGCTTGCGGGGACGGTCGCTTGCGGTCGAAATCTGGCCCTATAGCTTCAGCGAATTCATGCGGGCGAAAAAAGTCGCTATCGATCGAAAGCTCTATGGAAAAAAAACACAAGATAAGCTGAAGAAGCTCTTTCATCACTATTTGTCTGAGGGCGGGTTTCCTGAGATCACCGCCTATGATCCCGATGTAAGACAAAAAACCCTGCAGGAATACCTCGATGTTGCCATCTATCGAGATATTATCGAGCGGCACGAAATCAAAAATCCCTCCCCCATCAAGTACATGATCTTGTCCATGGTCCACAATGTCGGTAGGCCGTTTGCGATCAATAAATTTTACAACGATCTAAAAAGCCAAGGATATCAAATCGGGAAAGACATTCTTTATGAGTATGCGGACCATCTTGAAGACGCCTATCTCGCCTTTGCCATTGCCTCGTATGATAAGTCCCCCAGAAAATCCCAGACGAAGCCGAAGAAGTTGTACGCGATCGACCCCGGCATGGTGCGAGCACTGACTTTGGATTATGAAGGAGATTTGGGACGGCTCTTTGAAAACGTTGTCTATTTGGATTTGCAGCGGCTTGGCTGTAAGATCAGCTACTATACGACCGCTGAGGGCTACGAGGTCGATTTTCTCGTCCAAACTCGCCGCGGACATAAGAAACTATTCCAGGTGGCGTGGGACGTCCAAGATGCAGAGACGCTGGAGCGGGAAACACGCGCTCTCAAGGCGGGGATGAAAGAGCTAAAAATCGATGGAGAACTCATCACCCTAGACTCCTATTTGCAAAAGGGAATCGCTATATAACAAAAACGCCCGGCTGTTTTAGCCGGGCGTTTTTATTTAGTAAACAAGCTAAAAATTAGTTGCCTGCAGCGACTTTATCAACAGCTTGGTTAGGGGACATGTTGTTGTCTCTGGACATATCCATCGCTCTTTGTTTCTGAGAGTCAGAGAAGTTATTGTATTGTCTGCGCTGAGAAGAGCTCAAAGAATTTTCAAAAGAACTTCTAGAAGCTCTCTCTTGTTCCATATTTCTCTCTTCACAGGGCTTTTGACAAGGTTTTTCACAGGGTTTGGGACAAGGCTTTTCACAAGGTTTGTGGCAAGGCTTTTCACAGGGTTTGTGACAGTGACACTCTTTATGGCAGCTGGGTTTACAACATTTTGGATGGCAGCAATCTGCTACCTCGTTTGTTGTTTGTGCAGCCTCATCGGCGGCTAAAAAGTTCATGTTTGCTGCGATTGCGCACATTGCTAAGATCAAAATTTTTTTCATCGTCCTCTTCCTTACGGTTTTTTTGTTGGAACACACTTTGCTCTACGTTTACAACAAATAATATAATAATGATTTACATTCAAGATTTTTTGTGTTGTAGGGATAAGTCCCTTCTGATATTTTCTTCCGCATGATGCATTTACCCCTCACGGAAAACCATGAGTGAACTCCCAAAAGCGTTTGAGCCCCAGTCCATCGAAGAAAAATGTTACCGTTTCTGGGAAACGGGCGGGTTTTTCCGCGCGGATGCAGAGAGTCAAAAGCCTGCCTATTGCATCGTGATCCCCCCGCCGAACGTCACCGGCGTCCTGCACATGGGACACGCCCTTGTGGACACCCTGCAAGATGTTCTGATCCGCTGGAAGCGGATGAGCGGCTTTGAAACACTCTGGGTTCCCGGCACCGACCACGCGGGCATCGCCACGCAGACGGTCGTGGAACGGGACCTCATGGCCAAAACCGGCAAGCGGCGCAAAGACTTTTCCCGAGAGGAATTTCTCTCGCACGTCTGGAAATGGAAAGAGGAGAGCCAAGGCAATATCCTCAATCAGCTGAGGCGCCTCGGCTGCTCGTGCGACTGGTCCCGCCTCTGCTTCACTATGGATGAACCGCGCAACCTAGCGGTCCGAACGATGTTTAAAAAGATGTTCGACGATGGGCTGGTCTACCGCGGCGACTACCTCGTCAATTGGGATCCGGTGACGCAGACGGCCCTTGCCGATGACGAGGTGGAGTATGAAGAGAGGCCTTCCCATCTCTGGTACTTCAAGTATCCCGTTGAAAATTCCTCAGAGTTCATCACGGTGGCGACGACACGCCCCGAGACGATGCTCGGCGACACGGCGGTGGCCGTTTCTGCAAGCGACGAGAGATACAGGCACCTGATCGGCAAACAGGTCCGGCTCCCCCTGCAAAACCGCCTCATCCCGGTGATCGCCGACCACTTTGTGGACGCGCAGTTTGGGACGGGGGCCGTGAAGGTCACTCCGGCCCACGATCCGAACGATTACGAGATGGGCCAGCGCCATCATCTACCGATGATCAATATTCTTACGCCCGACGGCAAGATCAACGAAGCGGGTGGAGAGTTCACAGGTTTAAGCGTCGAAGAGGCGCGCGCCGCCGTGGTGAACAAAATGAAAGAGCTTCACCTGCTCGTCCGCCAGGAGCCCCATACGCACCGCGTCGGCGTGTCGTATCGCTCCAAGGCGGTCATCGAGCCTTATCTGTCCAAGCAGTGGTTCGTCAAGATGAGCGCATTTAAAGACAAACTCCGCGCCGCTGTTGAAGAAAAACGGGTCAAACTCCTGCCTCCCCATTGGGACCACACCTATTTTCATTGGATCGACAACCTGCGCGATTGGTGCATTTCCCGGCAGCTCTGGTGGGGCCACCGGATCCCGATCTGGTACCGCAAGGACAATCCCGACGAGATGGTCTGCGGCGACGAGCCAAAAAAAACCGAAGAATGGGTCCAAGACGAAGATGTGCTCGACACCTGGTTCTCCTCAGCGCTTTGGCCCTTCAGCACGCTCGGCTGGCCGCACAAAACAGCCGACCTCGACAAGTTTTATCCGACGAGTACACTGATCACGGGCCACGACATCCTCTTTTTCTGGGTCGCTCGGATGATCCTAATGGGCGAATATGCCCTCGGCAAGCCCCCCTTCCACGAATCATTCCTCCATGGCCTCATCTACGGAAAATCCTACTGGCGCTATGGTAAAGACGGCTCTATTGCCTATATCGGGGGCAAAGAGCGCCTCTCCTATGACTTAGGCGCGCCCGTCCCGTCCGAGGTCCATTCCAAGTGGGAAAAGATGTCCAAATCGAAGGGCAACATCCTCGACCCGATCGAGATCATCGACACTTATGGCACCGACGCGCTCCGAATGGCGCTCTGCGCGAGTGCGACCAGCGCCCGCCAAATCGACCTCGACCGCAGACGTTTTGAGGAGTTTAAAAATTTTGCCAACAAGATCTGGAACGGCGCCCGCTTCGTGTTCATGAACCTTGAAGGGCTTAACTCCCTCGATCTTGACACAGCGCTCTTCACGCTCGAAGACCGCTGGATCCTCTCGCTCCTCAATCGAACGATCCAAGACGTTGGCAGTGACTTAACAAACTATGCCTTCGACAAAGCGGCCACCCGCGCCTATGAATTTTTCTGGAAAGACTTCTGCGCCTATTACCTCGAACTAACAAAACCGGTCCTCTTCGGCAAAGCAGGAACCCCCGCAGACAAAGAAAATAAACAGAAGATCTTGCTGATCGTCCTCTGCAATGCCGTGCGGCTGATGCACCCAATGGCGCCGTTCATCACGGAAGAGCTGTTCCAAGAACTCAAAACGCGGTTCGCGCACCTGCCAGCCGCTGCGAACGCCTACAGCAAAGAAACGCTCCACGCCCTTCAGTCCCCTGCCTGCATGGTGTCGCCCTTCCCTCAGGTGATCAATGCCCAAGACATCGACCTGAAAATCGAAGAGACCTTCGCGTTCATGGACTCCCTCGTGCATGCGCTGCGCAATATCCGCGCCGAAATGCAAGTGGCGCCCGGTATGGCCACCGATCTCTTCATCACCGGAAATGATCTGTCGCTCGTTGAAAATAATCAGGCCATCCTCCGGGCGCTCGTCCGGATCAATACCCTCACCTTTGCCCAAGAGGAGCCCTCGATCCCCTTCGGCTCTTCCGCGCTCGTCGGCGCCCTGAAACTAACGATCCCTCTGCCACAAGAGATGCGCGAGCGAGAAAAGGTGCGCCTTGTCAAAGAAAAAGAGAAGCTCATCAATGAGCAGAACAGCCTGCGCACCCAGCTCTCCAATGAGGCGTTCCTCGAGAAAGCTCCTCCCCAGCTCGTCGAAAAGCTGAAGGCTTCTTTGGTCCAATCGGAAAAAGCCCTCAGCGAGGCCCTCGCCAAGCTCGAGACTTGGTAATCAGAAAAACCTTGAACGGTTCTTCAATCATTACAAAAGGGAAAAGGGATCACTACTGCCACTTCAAAAATGTGTAACATAATTCCCATGGCCATTCAATGAAAATATTCTAAGAAAAATTAAAAATCGCTTTTGCAAATTTTCAAATGGTGTGTTATGACTTCAGAGCATGCTACTACCGTCGCCGCGCGAAGTGAAACAGCAGCTCCCTCTGAAGCAGTCCTTTGTTGCAGAGGCCCAGCAGACCGCTAAGGACCTCTTTCTCAAAAAAGATCCGAGGCTCCTCGTGATCACTGGCCCCTGTTCCATCCACAACCTCTCCTCTGCCCGCGAATATGCGCGCCGCCTCAAAGCCCTCTCCGACTTAGTTTCTGAGCGGGCATTCCTCGTCATGCGCGTCTATGCAGAAAAACCGCGCACCGTAAAAGGCTGGAAGGGCCTTCTCTATGATCCCCATCTCGACGGCACCGACGACATCAAAACAGGGATCTATTGGACGCGCGAGCTCTTTTTAGAACTGGCCGCAATGCAGGTGCCGGCCGCCACGGAATTTCTCGATCCCCTTTTTGCTCCCTACATCGACGACCTTGTCACGTGGGGATTTATCGGAGCGCGCACGGTTTCTTCCCAGACGCACCGGCAGCTCGCCTCGTCGCTTTCGATGCCCATCGGATTTAAAAACGACCTCGACGGCAACGTCGATCATGCGATCCACGGCATCATCGCCGCATGCCACAGGCACACCTACCTAGGAATCAATAGCGACGGAAGGACCAGCTCGCTGAAGAGCCTCGGCAATGCCTTTGCGCACGCGGTTTTGCGCGGATCGCTGGAGGCGCCCAATTACGATTCTGCTACCATCAATCTCACAGTGGGCAAACTGCGAGACCTTGGGCTGCCTACAAGGCTACTCGTCGATTGTTCTCACGGCAATTGCAATAGGCAGCCGGAAAAACAGGTCGATGTGTTCCATTCGGTTCTCGAACAGATTGAGCGCGGCAACGAGCATATCTTAGGGCTCATGCTCGAGAGCCACCTCGAAGCGGGCAACCAAGCGCTCTCAGAAACAATCTCTCCCTCCATTTCACTCACGGATCCCTGCATCGCCTGGTCGACGACCGAAGAGCTGATCGCCTCAATTTATACCATTTGTGAACCCCGGCCTTAAGGCCGGGGATTGTTACTGCGTCTTGGGAGGGGCTTCGTACCCCTCCCAAGTCGTCTTTTTGAAAATACCCGGCCCTTAAGGGCCGGGTTTCCGCCGGAGGACGGATCAAAAATAACTTTTAGTGTTGCAGAGCTGACGCAGCAAAACTAAATGTTATTTTTGATAAATGGTATTAGCTTTCTGTTTTATCCCTTCTTTGATATCCTCCCCGTTTTTAAAAATCGCAAATATTGAGAAAACATAGATGACCACCCCACTAGCCAGCACAAGAATGTGCACAGAACTCCGTACAGCAGAATCCCCCTATCCATCCACTTCTATTGAGAACCTTACCAGCGCAGGAACAAGTCCGCAAAAAACATCCCTGCTCTTCCGCACTCCCCTCAGTGATGCGTCTTCTCTCAACGGAAGAGTGGTAAAATCCCCAGAGAAAACAACACCCGCAACGGTGCGTTTAGACCAACTCGCTCCCTTCACCGAAAGCCCGCTGACAAACTGTCACACTGCCTCTAGCGATGCGGAGACCACTCACATCCTGAAGACTCCTCTTCCAAAAAAAATCCCTCGATTCCCATTCCCCAAGACAGGTCTGCCCTCTTCAAAGGCAGGCTCTCGTCCCCTGCGTTCCAATTCGCCTTGCAGAAGGTTGGTTTTAGATCCCAGTACTCTTTCCCCTGTCCTTGCAGTACCGCAAGAAACTCTGGATCCGCTCTTTATGGGCCGCGTGAATTACTTCCTGAAAGGAATTCCCGCCATTGAAGCGAACCTGCGGGCCGAGCGGCTGATCGCATCCATAAACGTTTGTCTTGAGGAAAATCAAAATGATAAGGCCTCCCTTGCGACAAAAATCCTTGCCCTCATTGTCCTCGGGAAGATCGCTGACTTCGGGGAAGTTTTTTATCACGCCGAACCGGGAATCGTAGATGAAATGATCGAGATCTACTTGCATGTTCTGACAAAAGCGGAAACGGCATGCAAAGAGAATCCGCATAATCTCGTCGCCTTGATCATCAAAACGGGTGTCTTGGGCTTCATCGGGCAATATAAACAAGAGACGTCTCCAGAGGAACCTTCCGAACAGGACAGAACCCGCGACAGTCATTGGCAGACGCTAGCTTCCGCAGAAAAACTCTTGGCTCACGCCCCCGATCACCTGACAGGAATCTTCATGCAGATCCAAGCGCTGACTTTTCTGGAGAGGCCAAAGGAGGTTTCAGAAGCGCTCAACTCTGCGATGGAAAAGTATCCCAATCATGCCATGCTCTGGACACTTTTGGCGATGTTTTGTTATTATGAGGATAATCTCCAAGAAGCCTTAGAAGCGATCACCAAAGCGATTGAGGTCGAGCCGGACCATTTCCTTTTGCAGGCCGTCCGGCGGCGAATATTGGACACAATCAAAGAGTGTGTGCCAAGGGACTAGCGGTCTGTTATGCGCCACAGCGGGAAAAGCTCCAAAAAAAAATTCGTCTTCCCCGTTTAGCAGCGCTTTGTTATCCTCCTCTGCATAAAAGGAGAATTTTATGTCCACACAACCAATCTCGGCAGCTGCTTCCTCGTCTTCCACCTCTTCTTCAACTAGTTCCGCACCCCACGCCCCGGCTGCCCCCGCCGCCTCCAGTACAGCGCTGACACCATGGGCGGCTATCCCTTCTTCCTCTACCTCGACCTCGATTACTCGTGCCGCGCAAAGTGTTTTTACCGCACCTTCAACTGCCAGCGAAGAAAACAGCGCAAGCACCCAGTTTTTATCGGGAGACTATTCTGCAGAGGAGGCTGCGCAAAGGGCCTACGAGTTCATGATTCCTGCACAAAAGGATGATGGAAAAAGCATCACTCTCTATGGTAGGGCCCTCAACATCCTCATACCTGCGATTCAAAAGTTCCCTGCAAATGGTAATCTGATGACAATGAAAGGAATGTGCTTTCTTGCTTTTGATGACGTTGACAAGGCGGAAGACTGCGCAGCATTATCCCAGTCCCTGGAAAAACAAAATAATCCCCAAACAGATTTGCTGATTGAGGAATGCAAGAGGTATAGACTGCTGAACGCTGCGATGCGAAGGCAGGCCATGGCCGCTTCACACTCTTCTACTGTCACCCAGGCGAAAGAGCCGTTCAAAAACGCAGGCCATGACGATGACAATGATTTGGCTGCTCAACCGGGCGGCGCAAGCCGTGAAAATGAGCCTGCTGTTACAGACAACTTTACCGCCGAGGAAGCTGCAGAAAAAGCTTATGCACTCATCCGCCAAGCGCAAAATCTTCAGAACAACACCCACCTTTATAGAGATGCGCACGCCATCCTCATGAGAGCCGTTGCGAGGCACAGCCAAAACAGCAACCTGCTCGCCATGGGAGCCCACTGCCTTCTTCTCCTGCGCCACTATGAGCACGCAATCGATTGGGCGAACAAAGCTATAAAATTAGACTCGCACAATGCGACAGCCCTGACCGTTCTTTTCGAATGCGAAGAAAAGAGGAGCGCTGCTCTTGCACTGCGCTTGCCGCCCATCCGTGTTTCAAATTCTTCCTGGATCCCCGACACAGTCCTTGTTGCAGTGGAAGCCATCTTGAACCTGGAAAAGCCCGAAGAGCACATAGCGGACATTGAGCGGCTCAGCTTAATGGCCGAGGCGGTCCTCCAAATTTTCCCTAGGGATCCCAATGCAGTTGCCACAAAAACATTCTGCTCGATTGTCCAAGGAAACACAGGAGATATCCTCAAACTCTTGAGAGCGCCCCTGATAGAGGACAGAACCCAGGAGCTCATTAAACAAGCTCTTCCCCTGCTCGAAAAAACCCTGCAAAAAAATCCGGTCCATAAGGCCGCCCTCACTCTAAAAGCAGGCTGTCTGTCCCTTATGGCGCAGCACGAACAAATGCATGCGGTCGCTACCTATGTGATGAGCATTCAAATCAACCCAAGCACGTTCAAACCCGACCAAATACTCGCCATTCTTACCGGCCTCGCCGGTTCCAAGCAATCATCGGAAGCTCCGTTAGCTGCCGCAGAGGAGCTGCTTAAGAGCGACCCGAAAAACCGCGTTGGCCTCATCGCCAAGGTTGAAATGCTGAGATTACGGCAACAATTCCACGAGGCCTCGCAAACCCTCACACTCGCGATCAAATATTATCCTCAAGATGACTTCTTCTGGGCCCTTCGGGCATTATGCTGTCTCTTCATGAACGATCCGTATGCGCTCGTAGCGGCAGACCACTCCCTTTCCCTCAATCGCGACAACAACGACCTTGGCTGGCTTGCCAAACTGACGTTTCTAGCTAAGACGGGAGAAAAGGACAAGATGATTGCAGCAGTACGAGAAGCAACCGGATTATTTCCGGACAACCAACTCCTGAAACTCCTATTGAACTACTATCAGTCTCAGGACCAATCTAAACTCACTCAGTCTCAGGATGCGGATGAATGAGGGGCACCCAGAGCTTGTGCTTCCATTCTCGATAGACATCTCCCCCGTCGGTGAAGATCTCCGCTTTGTAGGTGAGGATCCCCTGCTTCTTCTCGTAGTCCTCGTCAAGTAAAGAAAAGACTTGGTAGGCCCGTTGATAATAGACCGGATAATAGATCGTCTCTTCTGTGTAGTCCCAGTAGATCAGATGGAGGGCCAAACAGGGGTTTTGGTCAAGAACACAGGAGGGGATGCTCCATTCGACGATCAGTTTTTGCCCTACCGGGGGGCACTCTTTGCGCGGGTCTGGGGTGCCCACATAGGTGCTCGCAAGGTACCGCTCATCAATCGTTTGTTCGCTGACTGACAACTCATATTTTTGACAGGCCCCAAGAAAAAGGGCCGCTACAATCAACTTCCTCATAGAGAAGAATTGTAAAATGAATTATGATTGGGATCAACATGAATCCCTCCGTCTCGACGATTATCTTCAACGAAGACAGAACCGAGGTCCTCCTCGTGAAACGGAGGGACATCCCCGTCTGGGTGCTTCCCGGCGGCGGCGTCGACGCAGGAGAGACCCCCGCCGAGGCGGCCCTCCGCGAGACCCGCGAAGAGACCGGCTACACCGTGAAAATCGCCCGGCAGGTCGCCGAATACTTCCCCGTCAACCGCCTCACCAAGCTCACCTATTTTTTTGAGTGCACAATCGTAGAGGGCGCGCCGCAAACAAGCCTAGAGACGCAAGCCATCTGTTTTTTCCCCCTCGGCGAGCTGCCCAAGCTCCTGCCTCCTCCCTACCCGGGCTGGATCCGCGACGCCGCCGCCTCGCATCCCAAAGTACTCCGAAAAAAGATCGCCGGAGTCTCCTACCTCACCGCCCTCAAGCTTTTCCTCAAGCATCCCCTCCTCTTTACACGCTTTCTCCTCACCAAATGCGGCATCCACCTCAACGGCCCCTTTTTCTGGAAGCGGCGCCTGCGTCCCACTTCCACTCGATAATCTTTGAAAAAAATACCTGCTTAACTCTACTATCACGGTCAACTTAAAAAAAAGGATGGGTTATGTCAGGGATCGCACTTACAGAATTTAAAATCGACGGAACTCCGGAGACCTGCCCTAAATGTAAGGAGGAAATGACCGAAGGCTTAGAGCATAAGGTCGACGGTGTAGCCAAGAAACAGTTTGATCGCTTTCATGAACACTGCCTCTCCTATGAGAATTACACCCACTCTTGCCCTATCTGCTTTCAAAAAGTGGAAACAATAAAGGGCGAGCCTGTCCTATCGGACGAAAAACGAAGCAGGGATGTCGTCAATGCCGCAACATTTGGGGCTCCTAAATGGGTGCGCGAGCTGCTGGACGGCCATACGATTTCAGAGGACGCCCGCATGCTGGCCTTTGTGCGCGCAGCCGAAAACGGAAGTGTCGAAATCCTTGAGCTGCTCTCGGAGGGTCATGAGATCCCCGAAGAATGCCGCGGAACTGCTGTGATTATGGCTGCTGCCAGAGGTCGAATTATGATTCTCGAAAATTTGCTGGATGGCCACACAATCTCCTCTGAGGATTTAGAGATCGCGATTCAGAGAGCCGTAGAACCGGAAGCTAGAAAACTTTTAGAGCGTAGGCGATCTTCTTCCTCCGGCTGTCAAATCACCTGATCAGAGGAGGCCGCCTCTTCAACTGAGCAGATTTGAGAACGAGAAGATGCAACGCAAGGGCGTCAACATACTTTTACCCATAAGTATTTTTTCCATAGGGAACTCGAGGTTTTTGCATCAGTTTACAGACTGATGTGAATTCAACAGTTCAACGCAAAGGCGCAAAGACGCAAAGACGCGGGAAAACTAGATCGCCCTTCCCATGTAACCTCCCTCCCTCCCCATTTTGGAATGCGATTTACGCAGTCCAATCAGGAACCCTCCTTTGCGCCTTTGCGCCTTTGCGCCTTTGCGTTGAATTGCCATACTCCTTTAATCTGAAGTAGCAAGAACAACTCTCAACTCGATAATCTTTGAATAAAATCCTAGATTAGCTCTACCATCACTGCAAAAAAAGGAGGAATGATGTCAGGGATCGCACTTACTGAATTTAAGGTCATCTACACAGTCACTCCGGAGACTTGTCGGATCTGTGGTGAGGAATTGGCCGAAGGTTTAGAACATAAGGTTGACAGTGTAGCCCAGGAACAATTTGATCGCTTCCATGAAAAGTGCCTCGCCCGCAAGGATGAGAGCTATTGCTGCCCTATCTGCCATCTAAAGGTGGAGACGATTACACGTATAGACCAGCCTGTGATAGCGGACACAGAACAAGAGGTTTCGGAAGAAAAATCTGAGGATGCGGTCGCTGAGCGAGAGTCGTCCGTCATCTGTGCGGCATTGTGTGGGCATCCTAACCGGCTACGTACCATGCTGAAAGAACATCCGATTTCAGAAGATACTCGAAAGGAAGCTTTTGTGCGCGCAGCAGAGCAGGGATTTGACTTTATCGCCGATGTCTTGGAGGAGGACTATGAGATCCCCGAAGAATGCCGAGGGATTGCTGTGATCGCAGCTGCACAAAACGGGCGCATTAGTATGCTACACCATTTGCTCCAACGGCACACCATCTCAAGGGACAATCTAGAGGTGGCGATTCAAACAGCCGCGCACCCGCAAGCTACAATATATTTAGAGCGCGTGTATAGACATCGATTTCCTTCCTGAGCTCACTACGATCATTTGGCCCTAATCTGGGTGAGTTCCCATGTTAATCAGCCTTGTTCCAATGTTTTTTATACTGCTTAAGAGTTCGGGTCCCTCCTGCGGCAGCCTCTCGGCAAGCGCCCCCACGGTCGCCGCCATGACTAAACTGAAGCCGGCCAATATTCCTCCAGCTACAAGAGAGCCAAACCTATTAACGCCAATCTGTTGACATTTTTCTGCTTGGAGTAGCATGGCACAGAGAAGCGCGCCTGCACCTGCACCAACGAACAGGGATGTAAAAACGTTCGGCAGGTTTGCAACGTTCGGCAGGTTTGCACAGCGACTTCCTATCGCTGCTCCCAAAAAACCACATGCATGAAAGACGCACAGCTCTACTTCTGCAAAGTTTGCTAAGGTATGTTGTCCGAGCCACTCATCAACCTGCAGCGCCTGTGCCGTTTGGCTAAGCATGATAGGATACGCTTTGAGAAATATCTCATCTTGCTGATAACAAACGAGTTACGCTTAACCAAATCAGCCTAAACTTTGTACTACAGCGAACTAGAGGCGTTCCGCATAAAAATTTTTTGGCTTCCCCGTTTAGAGCCTCTTTTGTTATTCTCCTGCGCACAAAAGGGAAAACGTCACGATTAATCTTCAAAAGGAGAACTCATGTCACAATCACCACCCATTGACCATTATCCCTCATCTATCTTTGCAAATCCCCTTTCGGCACAGGCAGTCTCTCGGAATCCGGCTGCAACAGCAATGGGCCCCACACTGGAGCGCAGATCTGCGGCTTCTGCCCTGCGCATTCTTTTTCCTGCCAACCCTCCTGATGAAAAGATCTCAACATTCCGCCTTGCCGTCGAAGAAATTTTTAAGGCAGAAAATCTCAATCAAGTTCAAGAACAGACTGAACGGCTCCTCCAGGATGCCGAATTTACTCTCCTTCGGAACCCTCACCATAGAGAAGCCTTCTGTACGAAACTATTCTGCTTGAAGGTGCAAAATAAGGTTGCCGATTTTGTTGAAACCTTGGATGACCCACGCTATGCCACGCAGGCTCAGGAGCTCGGAAAATCGTTGACGGCCCCTGATGAGGATTGCTGGTCGTCGCAGATCATCCATGCGATCACCCTAGGAAAAATCTCTGAGGTGATCCACATATTAGAGCAGCCAGATCTGACCGAGTGCGCTTTAACGTTTTTGACAGACCTTCTTCCGCTTGTCGAGGAGGCCGTGCGAAGATATCCCGATGACACGCCTGTGTTGGCCTTAAAAACAGGGTTGCTTTGGTTTTTAGGCTTGCGCAGTCAGATGCAGGCCGTCTCAGCCTATCTCAGCCGCCCAGACCGAGAGAAAATGGCTCCACAGGATTGGCTCGGAGCTTTTATTGGACACATAGACACACTTCCCGATAATGAACATCTTGTGGCTGCAAGCTCTGCGGCCAAGCAGCTGCTTATCGATGATCGGACGAACCTCATGGGCCTGATCGTTAAGATTGTAGAGTATAGAATGAAGGGACAGTTAGAGAAAGCTCAAAGTAGTCTGAAATATGCGCTGTCGTGCTATCCCAATGATGACTTTCTCTTGGCTGTAGCAAAAGGTTCCTTTCAAAAACCACCGGATTCTTAAAGTAATACTGTATTACAATAAGGCTCTGATCCACTCCCCATAGCTAAAGCTAGGGGGTTCTGATGACAAGACGGTCTAGCTCTTCAAAGGAGTATACGTTTGCACGCATAGTTTCTTTGTCCTCGCTAACCGTCGATTCATCTTCATCAGGCGAACAGCTCTGACTCGGGGAAAACCCAAAGCTGGCAAGCTTGCGCTTGCCTTTCGCTGTTTCTTTACACCTTAATAGCGCCTGTTGCAAGAGCGGACCCGCACTTGTCCAAGCTTTTTGAGCTTGCGATCTATTAAGGACTCCTTGTTCAACATTCAAGGCAAGAAAAGCGCTATATAGATCTCTTTGCACAGACTCTAGTCCGCAAGGACAGACGTGCCAGCGTTCTTTTAGGCTCTTCTTTTTTGTATTCCCACAAGCATGACATGTTTGTGATAATTTTGTCTGATAAGGAGAAAATTCTATGATCTGCCCACCAGCATTTTCGGCTTTGCGGCGCAAGATCTCTATCAGCATGCCAGGCGCATGCCTGGCTATGCTTCTTCCAAAGTTTTTTTGAAATTGTTTATAGCTGAGCTTTTCAGTTTTGATCGTGGTGCCCATGGAGAAGATCTGATTAGCAAGGGTTCCATGCTGAGTTTTACGGCTCGCTGCAGTGACTCTTTTTTCTTCTGCCAATTGGGCTTGTTTTTTGCGATAGCGCCCTGACCGTTTCCACTGTTTGTTTTTTAACGGCATCCCCTTTTCATTATAGTTGTCGGGATTTGTCGTTCTTCGGCTCCGATCTAGGGCTTTTTGTAGTTTTTTTGTCTTTTTATGATTTTCTTCACAGTCGGTGAGCTCTTGCAGGACTGCGTTTTCTTCGGAGACAACTGCTATCGTTGAGGGTCCGATGTCCAAGCCCACGGATTTACCTTTGCCCAAGCTATTCTTCTTTTTAATGAGTGGCTCTCCTTCTTGAACAAGCTGAGCATAAAAACAGAACTTGCCTCGCACTGTGCGTCTGACAAGGCGGACGTACTTTGTCCTTTGGCTCAAGGCATGGGCTTGAACTCCATGTATATCTTTGGTGTCATAGATGGGTGTTAAAACGAGACCATTCCAGTGGATCTTGCCATTTTTAAAACGGATGCCTGTGATGTTGCTTTTACCCTCTATTGAGGAAAATTGTCCGATGCCTTTGAACCGGGGGTTGCCCCGCTTGGCCTTGGCATACTCATCCACGGCTTGAAATGCTCGAGTTGCAATTTTCTGCGCTACTTGAGAATCGATGTGATCGCCAATCCAGCATTCTTTGACGAGCTTTTTGACGTAGAAATGAAGTTCGTATTCGGAAAAATGGTGTTCTTTCAATGCGTTTCTAAATAAACCTGTACGTTCTTTGCAGCGAGGAAGTCCGGCGGCTTTTTTCCAATCGGATGATCTTTTAGCCGCCGCCAGCCTCTTTAGAGCTTCTCCTAGGCAGGCATTATATAAATTTCGTCCGCCATCAAAACGAATATTGAGAATGCGATACTGCGAAGGGGTGAGAGAAAGAAGTAGTTCGCAGATGAAATTTCTAGACATGCTTTTGATTCTCAATATACTGCTTCACGATAGAAAGAGGCGCTCCGCCAACGGTAGATACAAAATAAGAGTTCGACCATAGGGTTGGCAGCCTCGACTTAAGCCATGGAAACTCCAGCCTTAGCAATGAACGAAGATTATATAAGCAACCGGCATATAATCAAAGAAAAAATTGAAAAGCAGCCAATTCTTTCAGAAAAGGCTACTTTTGCACCTTATATCCCCATGGATAAATCCAGGGGCTTTACGGCGCATTTGGTAAAGGCAGATCAGGACCTTTGGCCTACAGATATCCTCATTGAAAATCTCCATACTGCCGGGCTGCCGGTTCCCTCTGTGATTCGTTTCAAAATGTTTACCCTAGATCACAGATTAATTCTTGGACGTTTAGGAAGGCTTTCAGAAGCAGATCGGGATCGGGTCCAACAGAAGCTAAAAGAGATTTTTATCCTGTAGTATCTTTGCATCTCGCTTTCTATTTTTTTCTTTTGATCTTAAGGCTAAGTACTTGTTCAACAATTCGAGTTTTCTCAATGTGGATTTGGGCGCAATTTCTTCGAAATTCAAAAAGGGCGATTTCGGGAAACCGAACGTAAAGTTCTAAGCGTTTCATCACTTCTTTACCCGTAGACTGGTTTTTCTCGATTGAGTATAGCGTTTTGTTAGAAACCTCGAAAGCTATGCTAAATTCTTTCCTCGTCAGCTGCAGTTCTTGTCGAAAAGCTATCAAATTTGCTGCTGTAAACATCTTTTCGCGTTCGGCTTCAAAAATAAAGGAGGAAGGGCCTCTGCGTGCAATAGTCGTTAGCAACACGAATGGATCTTGTTCTTGAGGACTAATCCCTGTCGCCGCGCAATAATCCTTGTAGGATGGGTTCTCCTTCAAAGGAATACGATCCACAAAAGACTCAAACAATATGGGTGATTGATAAGGCTTGCGGCTGACAGGCAGTTCTGGTCCCAAAGGGATTAATTTTGAGCGTAAATACCCCCTATCATATTGAAAAATATACGTTTTGTTTTTCAGATCACGAGTTAACTTTCCTACAAGTTTTCGGGTTTTCCTTCGCTCCAAGTAAACAACAACAGCGATGATCGTGTTATCCATGATTTTTCAATCCTAATTCTAACTCGTTAAACCTCCGCTTAATCAACTTAATAAACGCTTCTTTCTTCGTCTGAGAGATAAATGCCGCATTCACCAGGGATGTGATTTGTGTGATATCTATCAATGCAGCAAATTCTCGCACAACAGGCTCAAATCCAAGCCGGCTGAACTCGACGACATAATCAAGCATTTTTGGCTCGGAAGAAATCGAAGTATGAATTTTGCCGCAAGGCTCATGGTATGCTTTCAACAAGCCTTCCTCTTCTATAGCTAAACAAGAAGGATTATCGTAGAAAGGAGAAAGAACTTTTCCTGTAGATGTCTGAACAAATTTAGATGTAATATTACACCATTATCATTTACATGTAAAATTACATCTATTTTCACGAACAACATTTTCCAACTTAAAGCGCTAGAAGTAAAGATGTTATAGAATGAAAAATATTTTTCCTAGGACTTTCTTCAGACCATTTTCTTGGGATCGACGATCTCATCAAACTGCTTTGCAGTGAGGAATTTAAGCGCGACGGCTGCTTCTTTGAGGGTGATCCCCTCTTTGTAGGCCTTTTGGACGATCTTGCTCGCCTTGTCATACCCGATGATGGGATTGAGCGCGGTGGCGAGCATGAGGGAGCTTTCGAGGAGCTCTTGGATATGGTCTTTGTTGGGTGTGATGCCGCTGAGGCAGTTGTCATGAAAGCTGGAGGCGACATCGGAGAGGAGGCGGATCGATTGGAGCAGGTTGTAGATCATGACGGGCATAAACGCGTTGAGCTCGAAATTGCCGAGAGAGCCGGCAAAGGCAATGGCGGTGTCGTTGCCCATGACCTGGACGGCGACCATGGTCATGGCTTCGCTCTGGGTGGGGTTGACTTTTCCGGGCATGATGGAGGAGCCGGGCTCGTTGGCGGGGAGGGTGATCTCGCCAAGGCCGCAGCGGGGGCCGGAGGCGAGCCAGCGGATGTCATTGGCAATTTTTAGAAATGAGCAGGCGAGCCGCTTGAGTGCGCCGCTGGCCTCGACGAGGGCGTCTTTGGAGGCGATGGCTTCGAACTTGTTGGGGGCGGTGACGAAGGTGTGGCCTGTGAGAGTGGAGAGAACGGCGGCGGCGCGTTTGGCAAATTTGGGCGGGCACGTGAGGCCGGTGCCGACGGCGGTGCCTCCGAGGGCGATTTCGGAGAGGTGGGGCAAGGTGTTCTTGAGGGCCTGAATGCCGTGGGCTATTTGAGAGGCGTAGCCGGAAAATTCTTGGCCGAGGGTGAGAGGCGCGGCGTCCATGAGGTGGGTGCGGCCCACTTTGACGATGTCTTTGAACGCATGAGCTTTTTGGGCCAGGCCGCTCTCGAGCTTTTTGAGGGACGGAATGAGATGGTCTGCGATGCCGAGGGTGGCGGCGATGTGCATGGCGGTAGGAAAGGTATCGTTAGAGGATTGGGACTTGTTGACGTCGTCGTTGGGATGGATGGGGGTCTTGGAGCCGAGGACGCCGCCCGCTTTTTCGATGGATCTATTGCTGATCACTTCATTGACGTTCATGTTGGTCTGGGTGCCTGAGCCGGTCTGCCAGACGACAAGGTCGAAATGATCGCTCAGCTTGCCGGCGATGATCTCATCGCAGGTGGAGACGATCAGCTTTTTTTTCTTCAGGGGCAAGAGGCCAAGTTCGGCGTTGACGAGGGCGGCAGCCTTCTTGACGAGGGCCATGGCGGTAATGACTCCCATCGGCATTTTTTCTTCGCCGATGGGAAAGTTTTGGATCGAACGCTGGGTCTGGGCGCCATAGTACTTGTGGGCAGGGACTTTGACTTTCCCCAGACTATCGGTCTCGATCCGTACCTTCATGCAACCCCGCTAAATGATCAGGAGCGCGAACACAAAGGCAAAGAGGGCGAACGATTCTACAATCCCCAGCGTGGCAAAGCACTTACCGATGATGGCCGGCTGCTTCGCGGACGCCTGAATGCCTGAGGCCGCGCACATTCCCTGGTAAATAGCAGAAAACATGATTGCGAGTCCAACGAAAAGCCCCACCCCAATCGCAGATATGGGGGAAAGTGTCCCGAGTTTGATGTGATTTTTCATGAGCAGCATGAGGAGAAACCCGTAGATCGACTGGGATGAGGGCATCGCAGACATCCCGATAAACTTTCCGTGGTTTTCTTCGACTCTGCTGATGACGGCGTGCAGCGCCATCCCCGCAATCCCGCAGCCGATCGCGCTGCCGATACATCCGAGCCCGAGCACAATCGCGGGTCCGACCATATTAAAATCCATAATATTTTCTCCTTTTACTTTGATTTTAGGCGTTTTAGAGGTTTGAACAGTCTGCCGCCTCCCTCGAAACAATAATGATACCATTCTAAGAAATTCAAACGCAGTCCATGGATCACTCCCCCCATCAGGCTCAAACTGAGGTTCACCACATGGCCGACCATCATGCAGACGATGCCGACGAAAAGGCCAAGCATTTCTCCGAGTCCGTTGAAGGTCTCCGCCATCATCGCGCCGGCAAGGGCCAGGGCGTAGAGGCGCAGATAGGAGAGGACATCGCCGAATACTTGGACGATGTTCATGATTTCGATGAGGCCAAGCCATTTTCTTTGGATGAGGGCCAAAACGAGCGCGGTCCCCGCACCGCAATAGACGAGCTGGAGGCCGATTTGGGTGGCAAGGGGCTTACTCACGATATGCAGAAAGTTAAGCAGTGTGGTTGCGTTGAGGAGGTAGGGAAAGTAGAGGTAGCCGCCCACAAGAAACATGACCCAGCCTATGGAGGACCAGTTGCGCGAAAAATAGCGGAGCAGTCCCAGGCTTACATGAATGATGCCGACAAGCAGGGAGAATTCGAGGAGGATATTGCTGTTAAACTGCTGGACTACCGCGCTCGCGATAGATTCTTTTCCTGTGCCTGGGGCCTCCTGAGTGTTCTTTAAATACTCGTCATAGACATCGTCTTTCATTTCTAGATGGTATTCCACCTTTTTTTCGACGAGGTAGTTGGTCAGCGAGATTTTCCTCAAGGGATTTTTCTCGGAGAGCGCCACCCCAAAATAGGATGCGGTGAGGACGCCCCAAATAAGGCATGCGGCGGAGAGGATGGTCAAGAGTTTTAAAAACCGCTTCCCCTGCCCCTTGAGCGTCGGGAATTTGCGGTTGAGATAGAAGGCGAAGGCGAGGAACAGAAAACCGTAGCCGGCGTCACCGATGATCATGGAAAAGAAAAGGGTGAACGAACAGAGGACCCAAAGCGAAGGGTCTTTGTCGGTATGGGCCGGGGTGTCGTAGATGTTGATAATGTCTTCGCCGATCTGGCCGAGCGCGTTATTTTCTAGGAACGTGGGGACTGTTTCTCCGGGATCGAGCGAGATCTGTTCACAGTGGATCATCATGCCGTCCATCATGGCATAGACGGAAGAAATTCTGGTCTCGGGGATCCACGCCTCGATGGCGAAGAGGGCATTGTCCAAGGGGAAAGAGACCTCTCTTTTTGCAAAGGCGAGGTTGTGGGCATTGAGCTCTTCGATGAGGGCCTCGTGGAGGTAAGCGATGTAACCGGCATCGCTTTTGAGCTCCACTTCTAGATCATGGGTGCGGCTCAGCACGAAGGCGAGCCTTTTCTGCAATTCTCCTAAGGGGCGGTCGATGCGCATCTCGATCATGTCGGGATATTGTGTAGGCTCTTCGTTGATGGCAATGAAGTAGTCGAGGTCATACTCGGTGCCGATGTAGATCACCTCGTCTGAAAAGTTGGTCTTGTGGCTTTTTGCGGTCTTCATGCAGAAGAACTGGACTTTCCGCTTCCCCTCCCGCTCGAGGGCGTCGAGGACCTCTAAGGAAAAATCGCCAAAGACGCCAACCCGTGCGATCTCTGCGTCTAGGAGCCGTTTTTCTTCGTGGAGGGCGGAGATCTCGGTGTAGAGCTCAATGATGCGATGGGCCACCAGTGTGGCGTGAGCATGGTCGTAGGGTCCCTCGTAAGGATCTTTGACGGGCTGCTTGCGGAGGATCTTCATCGCAGCGATGAGGTGCTGCGCTGAATCAGGGAGCTGCACGGCCTTCTTGCCGGAGACGGCGCGGAACTCGATGAACCCCTGCTCCTGCGCGCGCTGGAAGAAGTGCTCCAGCTCCTTCTCCGCCCCGATGAAGAGATACTTTTTGACATCAACAATCATAGGGCACTCCTCGTATTGAGTGGAGCACTCTTCATATTGAGTGAATGCAACGGTTCAACGCAAAGACGCAAAGACGCAAAGGCGCAAAGGGAATCCGGTCTTATCGCCCTTTTGTGAACGAAGTTCACGCCCTGAGCGAAAGGAGGATTTTTTAAGAAAGCAAACATATTCCAGAAAATGAGTTCATATCCTGCTTTCTTAAAAAATCCTCCTTTCTCTAGGGGCATGCTCCGCAAAAAGGGCGCTCTCTGCACCTCTCTCTCTTTGCGTCTTTGCGTCTTTGCGTCTTTGCGTTTATCTTCTGTCTTGTGCCCCTGCAGCTTCGCGTCTTTGCGTTTATCTTCTGCCTTGTGCCCCTGCAGCTTCGCGTCTTTGCGTTTATCTTCTGCCTTGTGCCCCTGCAGCTTCGCGTCTTTGCGTTTAAATTTGGCCATAACCAGACTGCCTCAGAATAATTTTTTGTTTGGCCACTTTTGCTTGCGAGATCGCGGCGAGCTGCTGGTCGCCCAAAAAGATCTTGATCTTCTTAATATTTTCTAAAGACCGCGGAATCAAAATTTTCTCGAATAGATTGACCCGGATCGAAACTTCTCTCAGCTCTTTCTCGAGCACTCTCTTCTTCTCTTTCGCCACCTTGATCTTCTCCCTGCAGGTCAGGAGGTGCTTCATGCCGGCGATCGCCGACTCGAGCCAAACGGGGCTGTCGAAGAGGGAATAGGTCTCCTCTTGGTAGACGATCCCGTCAAAATGAGGGATATCGATCCCGGCAATATTTTCATACCGTCTTTTTACCTCCAAAATCTCCAGAGAAGAAAAAAGATCGGAGGCCTCGGTGTCGGAAAGTATCTGAGCGTAGTGAGCGACTTTGTCGCTTAAGCCTCGAAAGTTCCCCTTGAGCTCTTCGATCTCCGCTTGAGCGGCGTTCACCTCGAGCTGAAGCAGCGCTTTTTTGAGCTGGAGCGTGGGCAAGTACTTTTGGAGTTGTCCCAGTTTCAGCTGCTCGGAGCGCAATTCCGTCTTAGTGAGTTTCATTGTAGGGGCCAGTATTTTTCGATCAAAGATTGTTTAATACCTACCTCTTGGGGCTCGAAACATTCGGCGAGCGTCTGCCAGCCGAGGTCGAGCGCCGCCTCTAGGGCGATGTTCACCGAGAGGTTCATCATCCGATGTTCGAAAAGGGTCGAGTAGTGGAGGAGTTTTTCATCCCACTTGGAGAGTCTAAAGCCCATGCTTTGCCGCTCTTTCGCTTTTTTCGACTCGGCATAGAGGCGGATCTGCGCATTAGCGATGTCGCCATGGTCTTCGCGAGTCACCTTGCCGATCACCTGCTGCTTGAGGCGGGAGAGGGATCCAAACGGATCAATACAGCCGCCATGGAGATAAAACTGTCCTTCGGTGATATAGCCGGTGTTGTCGGGGATCGGATGGGTCACGTCGCCGCCGGGCATTGTGGTCACGGAAATGATCGTGATCGCGCCGCTGCCGTCGATGTCTACGGCTTTTTCATAGCGGGCGGCGAGGTCAGAATAGAGGGAGCCGGGATAGCCTCGGTTCGAAGGGATCTGGTCCATGGTGATGGCGATCTCTTTGAGCGCGTCCGCAAAGGCTGTCATGTCAGTGAGGAGGACGAGAACGTTCTTATCGAGGGTTGCAAACCGTTCGGCGCACGCCAAGGCCATGTCGGGCACCAGCAGGCACTCGACGGCGGGGTCAGTGGCCTTGTGAATAAACATGATCGTTTTTTCAGACGAGCCGGAACTCTCCGCGTTGTCGATGAACGCTTGATAATCGTCAAAACGGAGGCCCATTCCTCCGATGATGACCACATCGGCGTCGGTCTGGTTCGCGATCCGCATGAGCAGTTGGTTGTAAGGTTCGCCCGCAATCGAAAAAATAGGGATCTTTTGCGATTTGACGAGGCAGTTGAAGACATCGATCATCGGAATGTTAGTCCGGACAAGGTCGTGAGGGATAATGCGGCGGATCGGGTTGAACGAGGGCGAGGCGATGTCGATCTGGTCGCCAACGATGGCAGGGCCGCGATCGATGGGCTCTCCGGAGCCGGAAAGGCGCCTTCCCAAAAGGGAGTCGCTGCAGGTGGCCTTCATCTCTCTGCCTAAAAATGTGACGCGGTCGCCCGTGGAGATCCCGCGGGTATTTTCGAAAGCTTGGAGAGTGATTTTTTCTCCTTCGATACGGAGGACGGAGGCATAGAGGGATCTCCCGTTATGCCGTTGCACACGGGCCAATTCGCCGAGGCTTACGCCTTCCGCTAAGACCGAGAGCAGGTTGCCGCGCATATCGACGATGCGATCGTAGACTTTTTTCATTTTGCCCCCTGAAATTTTTGCTCAATATGCGCAAAGGCTATGTAATACCGCTCCGACTTAAACGGCATAAAATTCATATTCTTGATCTCGTTCTGCAGCTCTAAAAAGAAAGATCTCGCCTCATCATGATTTTCGAAGGAAAAGTGGGCGTCAAAAATGGCGCTGACGAGCTTAAAGAGAGGAATTTGTCTCTCGAGCGTGCAGTAGGCATCCTCCTTATCGAAGGCGTTTTGCTGGAGGTAGGCAAATTCATAGAGCTCCCGCTTGAGATAGGTGATCATGTCTTGAAAGGCAATCCCCTCTTCGCCGACCACTTCCATCCGCTTGGCGATCTCATCCCCCTCTTTTAAAAGCAGCGCCGCTTTACGGACATTGTGTCCCCACCCTTCGGCCTGTTTTTCGAGATCTTTGGAGACGACGTCGGTGTATTTGCTCCACGAGATGAGCGGATCGATCGCGGGGTATTTTCTGGCATCGGACCTAGCTCTTGAAAGACCGTGGAAAGCGCCCACGACGGACAGGGTCGCCTGGGTGACCGGCTCCTCGAAATTGCCGCCGGCGGGAGACACCGTGCCGCCGATCGTGAGGGTGCCCAACTTTCCATTTTTCAGCTGGAGGGCGCCGGAGCGCTCGTAGAAGGAAGAAATCCGGGAAGCGAGATAGGCAGGAAACGCCTCTTCTCCGGGAATCTCTTCCAAGCGGCCCGACATTTCCCGCATGGCTTGAGCCCAGCGGGACGTTGAGTCGGCGAGGAGGAGCACATTCAGTCCCATCTGACGGTAATACTCAGCAATGGTGGCTCCCATGTAAATAGAAGCTTCCCGAGCGCTGACCGGCATCGACGAGGTGTTGCAAATGATGACCGTGCGATTGATGAGCGGCTCTTGCGTGTGAGGGTCGACGAGGTGCGGGAACGTGCGCAAAACTTCCACAACCTCGCCCGCGCGCTCGCCGCAGGCGACGACGACGACGATATCGACCGAGGCGTACTTGGAGAGATGGTGCTGGAGCACGGTCTTTCCGGCGCCGAACGGGCCCGGAGAACAAAAGGTGCCGCCCTTGAGGAGAGGGAATTGAGTGTCGATGATCCGCATCCCGATGTCCATCATCTCTGTCGGTTTGACCTTCTCCCCTTCAAACAAGGCATTCTTTACAGGCCACCTCTGCAGCATGGTGAACGAGCGCTCCTCCCCCTTTTCATCCACCGCCTTGGCAACAACAGTATCGATCGTGTAGGAGCCCTCTTTGATCGCCCAGGTGAGCTTATAGTCGCCGAAGGAGCTGAAAGGGACCATGATCTCATGATGAAATCTCCCCTCCATGGTAAATCCAAGGGAGTCCCCTCGCGTGAGCACATCGCCTACTTTCGCCGTGGGATGGTAGTCCCAATGTTTGGACCTATCGAGCGGCGGCATATAGACACCGCGTGTGAGAAAGAGTCCTGTCGCGTCGGCCACTTTTTCTAAGGGATTTTGGAGCCCGTCGAGAATGGAGGTCAAGAGTCCGGGGCCCAGCTCCGCTTCTAAAAGATGACCGGTGAATTCGACCGGGGTATGGAACTCAATGCCGCGCGTATCTTCGTAGACTTGAATTTTCGCATCTTTCCCCGCAATTTCGATCACTTCCGCTTTTAAAGATACATCGGGCAAGCGCACAAAGGCGACCTCTCCCTGTTGGATATTCCCCTGAAACTCGACGTGAAGCAAGTTCCCGAAGGCTTTGACCACCTTTCCTGTCGCTTTGTTTTTCATTTTCATCCTGCTTTATAGGTATCCAGTATCTCTCTTCCCCGCTTCGCATCCAAGGCGTTCCACGCTTCGACGATGAGGAGTCGCGCCATGTAGGACAGAATCCAGTCCATCGAGAAGCTCGTCGTGAGCGCCATCCCGTCAATTTTATTAAATCTGTAGGCGGCAAACACTTTATATTTTTCCCAAGGGTCGCTGCCGCAGGACGCGAGCGCTTCTTTCAGGTCTTCGTACTCGTCCGGCGGGTCATACTCCTTTGCATCCTTTTGGGCCAAAATCTGGGCCACAAGCGGATCATGAGGATCCTCAAACTGCAGCTCCTTAGCGACATCCCGTCCTGTTTCTTTCGCGCGCAGGCCGATCATGACGAGGCGCCATTCCCGCTCAAACGTCAAATAGGCCTTCATGAACCCTTTCTGCTTGGGGATCTCTTCCGCAAAAAAACGGGCGAGGAGCGCCGGAAAATTGTCCATACGCTCTCTGAGCCCCGGATACTCTTCGAGAAAATCGAATACGTACTCGGGCAGAAGATGGTGGACAAGGAGCGCCTCATCGAGTTCTTTTTCATCTAAATTCCCGCGGGGATCTAGGCTTTCCTCCAACAGAAGGCAGCGGATGTTGTGGAGGTCGATGTAGCGCCTCAAGACAACCGTCTTGGCAAAGTCTTTTTTGGAAAGGTTCACCCGAAGCTTTTGACTGAGCTCCTCAAAGGAAATGTCAGGGATTTCCCCAAGAGTCAGCTCAGGCAGCGAGGCGGCTAAGAAGTAGTAGTTAGCCATGGAAAAACAACTCTCGAAAATCTTTGCGGATATATTGAGCGACGAGCTCTTTCAGCGTCGCCTCTGAGATGTCAATCGTCACATGTTCTTTATGCAGCTTTACCTCGACACCGCCTCCAATGGGCATCAGCAGAACGCTTTTTTCTTTCAAGCGGTGGAGGATCTTCTCCGTGAGAAAAGCATTGACGGAAGCGGCGGGTACTGCAGCGGGAATGAAGGCGCTGATGTCAGTGTCAAGCCCCTCCTTCTCAACGGCATTGACGACAGCAGTGACTAAAGCGCCTAAAACGTCAGGCTCTCGCAGACGCTGACCGAGCTGCTTAGAGAGTTCGTGGTTAAAGAGTTTCTCCTCGACAGTCTGCTTGAGGACCTCGAGGGTCTGCCGGCACGCCTGACTGAGCGAGGCCTGAAAAACAGTCCTCTCCTTCTCAATCTCTTCCCTCGCTTTGTGGTGCATTTTCTGCGCTAGGCGGCGGGCTTCATCCACGAGTTCCTCCGCCTTCAAACGGGCCGCAGCCACAATCTCCTCAGCTTCTCTTCTCGCAGGGTCCAGCGTATCCTTCTTGAGGACCTCGCAGATTTTTTTTACCTTGTCCTTACCCGTTTCCAATCCTTTCATGACAATATCCCTTGGGTTTGCCCAGTCTGCACAATATAATACTTCTTCAGTTATTGCCCATCAGAGCTTAATTTTCAAGAGAGAAAAGAGGACAGGTGCAATTAAAAATTTTAAAGAAGGTCTTCGAATTCTTTCTTTTTCTTTTCCAAAAGCTCATAGAGTTCGTAAAGCTGAGTTTCAAGTTGTTCGATCTGCTTTTTTCTCAAGCCTTGAGCTTTGATAAGTTCCGGAGAAGCTGCTCCTGCCCCAAAGCTCTTCTTTTGCTGCTCTTCCAAAGCCATGATCTGTTGCTCAGTCTCATGGATCTGTTTTTCAATCGGCTTGATCGCTGCCGCTCTTTTGGCCACTTCTTCAGCCCTCTTCTTTCGGATATTCGGCTGTGGATTTTTTGGAGGAGCGGGTTTCTTTTTTTCATCCCAGCCAACTTTTTCTAAAAACTCATCGTAGTTGCCTAGGAACACCGTCTGCTGAGCCTCTTCGCAAAGAATAATCTTATCTAACGCCAGTCTTCGTAAAATAAGCTCGCTGTGAGTGACCATGACAACTGTTCCGCTAAAATCTTCCAAGGCATCGATCAGCGCTTCAATCGACTCAATGTCAAGATGGTGGGTTGGTTCGTCTAGCAGGAGAAGGTTGCAAGGCTTAGCGACAATTTTGCCAAGCAATACCCGGCTTCGTTCTCCTCCGGAGAGAACGGAAATCTTTTTCGCTGAAAGCGTTCCGCTGAACATCATCGCTCCGGCAATCCCCTTGATCTCAGTGTAGTTTAAGTGCGGATTGGCAAGTGCGATCTCTTCCTCGATCATGTGATTGCTATCTAAACGATCGACATGCGTCTGTCCAAAATACCCCATCCGGGTGTTGTCAGAAAATTCTATCTCGCCCTTTTGAGGAATTAGATCGCCGCCAAGCAGACGGAGCAGCGTCGATTTTCCCCTCCCGTTTTTTCCAATGATCGCAATCCTCTCTCCTTTTTCAATTTCCATTGAAAAATCTTCAATCAGAGGCTCATCTGTAAAAGAAAACTGCAGATGCTCGGCATCAAGCATTTTTTTCCCGGGGAACGGTGCTTCTTGGAAAGCAAAGGAAAGCTCTGACATGGCGTTGAGCTTTTCTAAGACAGGCTCTCTTTCGATCATCTTCACTTTCGACTGGGCAAGCGCTGCTTTCGAAGCTGAAGCTCCAAACCGGTCAACAAAGCTCTGCAGATGAGCTTTTTTCTTCTCTGATTTAACCCGGCTTTTTTCATGCAGCTCTTCTTCCATGAGGATCTGCTGAAAGAAATCGATGGTCGTTCCTTTGATCTTTCGAAGTTTTTCCCGGTGAATTCCCATCGTATGGGTTGTGACATTGTCCATAAAGTCGCGATCGTGGGAAATCAGAATGAACTCCCCTTGCCACCTGCTTAAGAAATTCTGCAGCCACCGGATCGAAAGAATATCGAGATAATTTGTCGGTTCATCCAAGAGAAGACAGTTAGGCTCTGACACCAGCACTTTGGTCAGGTTCAGCCGGAGCTGATAGCCTCCAGAGAAATCTCCAGGCGCCTTCTCTAAATCTTCTTCGGTAAATCCTAGACCAAAGAGAATCTTTTCCGCTTTATAGATGTCGTCTTTCTCATGATCGGGAAGGCCAAGAGCTGCCTCTTCGATCAAAGTCGGCTGAGTGAACTTAATTTGCTGTTTCAGATACCCAATGCGATAGTTCTTCGGAATACTGATCGTCCCGGCATCGGGCTCTAATTCTCCGTTAATCATCCGAAAAAGCGTCGATTTGCCCGAGCCGTTTCTTCCGACCAGGCCGCACCGCTCCCCCTTTTGCAGAGTAAAGCAGGCATCCTCAAAAAGCGGATGGCCAGAAAATGTTAGACCGACGTGATCGAATTGAACCATAATGAGGAGGGTATTGTAACAACAACCTGACTAAATGTCTTTAAAATCCGACTGGATTGTATATTATTGTATATTATTTTGACAACAAACTCTCCCCCGCTGTAGATTCTTTGCTGTTTTACAAACCAAAAACCTGCGGAGCTTTTATGACAGCCAGCATTGGTCCAACTACAGCCGCTTTGACTCCAGCTGAACCAATTCAACCTCACGTACCTAAATCGCAAATTACCATCGATCTTGACAATCTCTCCGAATATCACGAAATAAAGCCTGAGGATATCCTCATCGGCTCATGTCGTACTACGGATCAAACGCTAGAACCCATTAGCGCAGATAAATTATTAGAACTACCTTTCTCGACTTTGGAGTTCGGCCATTTAGAATCCGATGCTCCGATTTCATTTACCTTTAGGGCCGCAGTAAAAGTCATGGTACTTGCCATCAACCAGAGCGCTAAGCATTGTCGTAACCCTGCAGATCCGATGCCATGCTACCGGCGCGGAGACACGATATTGCCAAAACTTGTGGAGGCGCTGATCGGCACTACCACGGAACGGCCTGACTTGGTTCCAGCGCCGCCGCGCTATGTATATCCCACATGCTCAGCTAGTCCAGGCGATACTCTCCATTGGCAAGGGGTTGTATTGCGCATGCTACTCGATTTAGGGCATATAAGCGCCTATGGAACCGAAGGTTGCGATGATTGGGTCCAGCTCTAGCGGATTGAACTTAAACTTTTTTTTACGGATGTTCATATGACAGGCAAAATTAGTCTCGACCCTACACATGTTTTTCAGATAGAATTATTACGAACCCATGCCCCTAAAACAAAAATTATAATCGATCTCGATAATCTCCCCGAATATTGCGGAATAAAACCCGATGAGGTAGCCATCAACACGTGGGCCAAAGATAAAACTCAGGAGCCGATTTGCGCGGATCAATTATTAGAATTACCGCCTTATCATCTAGAATCTGGTGATTTGGACGAAAGAGCTCCCATTGCATTTACCTTTAGAGGAGCCGTAAAACTGATGGTGATGCTCATTAACCGGAATTCGCAGTATCAACATCAAGGCCCCGGAGAACCCATTCCATGTACTAGTATCCACGAACTGAGCTTCGCCAAGCCTGGGGGTACGCTCGATCTTTTAAATACCTCGCTCGGATTCCTCAAAACAAAGCAACCACAATTAGTTCCCGCGCCTCTGGATTATGATGCCGTAAGAAGGGCAGCATCAAAAAAGAAATTCCCCTATGAACTGGATTGTCCACCCTGCTCAGCTAGCACCCATGCAAATGAGCGTTGGGATGGGGTCATCCTTCGCATGCTAATGGATTTAGGCCATATCCTCGCCTATGGTTCCAAAGATGGCACATTTTGGGTTAAGCTCTGATGAGAGTGAGCTTACGAAAGGCTTTTTCTAGATCGGCCCCTTTTCCTAAGACCGGTTTAAAAAGATCTTTTTTTCGCGCGAGCCGCTTAAAGATCGTCTGCATGTTAAACTCGAGCGGATCAATCCCCTTTTTGAGCTCCTCCCAAGATACGGGCGTAGAGACAGGAGCTCTTTGCCTAGCGCGCAAAGAATAGGGGCAGACCATGATCTGGCCAAATTCATTTTGCAAACAGTCAATATACACCTTTTTTTGCCGTTTTTTTGGCATTCTTTCAAGGGAGGTAATTTTAGGAATTTCTCTATGAGCAATATCAGCTAAAACTTCAGCAAAATGCCTTGCCGTTTTATAATCGTATTTGCTGCCCAGGGGAATGTAAATGTGAAGCCCGGTCGCACCCGATGTTTTGCAATAGTTAGGAAGGCCTATTTTCTCTAGAATATCATGGAGCACAAGAGCTGTTTCTATGACGGCATTAAAGCCTATCGCCTCAGGGTCAAGATCGAGGACAAGATAGGTGGGGTAGCTTAAATTTTTGACTGGAGAATTCAAGATATGCAATTCGATGGATCCTAAATTGGCAACATAGAGGAGCGACTTGACATTTTGAACGACGATATAGCACACTTTTTTCGATCCATGTTGGACCGTAGCAGTTTTCACAAAATCGGGGGCCCCTTTTCCCGCGTCTTTTTGATAAAAACTCTCCCCTGAAATTCCATTGGGATAACGCTTTAACACTAAAGGACGGTTTTTAAGATAAGGCAACATGTAGGGAGCCATCTTCGCATAGTACTCAATCACATCCCCTTTGGTAATTTTCTCTTTCTCCCAATAGAGCTTATCAAGATTTGTGAAGTTCATCGTCATAAATCGGCTGCCTTAATTTTTTATCGTTGGTCCATTCTGCAAAGACAACATTGCAGGAATATTGGGGCTTTAGCCACGTGACCCCCTTTAACTTAAGTTTTGTAATAAAAGGAGATTTTTCTGTTTTGATCTTTTGTAGTTTGTTATAGACCTCTTTTAAAGTTCTACCATCGAAGCCGCCGCCCACTCTTCCCACATAATGAAGCTCTTTATCTTTTTTATAGACCCCTACAAGCAGTCCGCCAAAAAATTTCCTTCCGCCCTTGGGCTCCGTATAGCCGCCGATCACCACTTTTGCATGCTGTTTGACTTTGATTTTAAGCCAATCGCGGCTCCTTGTAAAGACGTAGGGACTGTCTTCTTTTTTGGCCATAATCCCTTCTAGCCCTTTTTTCTTGGCCAGCTCAAAAAAGGCGATCCCTTTTTCTTTCACATGCTCGGAGAATCTAATACGGGACACTTTAGATTGTTTTAAAAGACGTTTGAGGATTTCTTTTCTTTCAATGAGGGGGAGTTTCCTCAAGTCTTTACCATTAAGCGTTAAAAGATCAAAGACATAGTAACAAGGTTTGCCCTCTTTATTTTGAAGCATTTGGAAGTTGGACCTTCCCTTCTCATCTAAAACAACAATTTCCCCATCCAGCATGAACTTTCCGGGAATATTTTTTAATTCATGGAGAATTTCCGGGAACCGCTTGTCATAAGAGGTTTGATTTTTCGAAGTGAGGTGATCTTTAGTCGCAAAGGCTCGATATCCATCCCATTTGACCTCAAAGATCCACCCTTTTTGATCAAAGGGCTCATCGATCAGAGTTGCTTTCACGCGGCGCGTTTCCGTTTCTTCTTATGTTGTTCAAGACTTTGCTTTAAAAGGCCCATGATGTCGTGCACTTTTGTCGACTTAGGCAGCTCCCCTTTCTTAATCGCGACCTTTTTGCCTTTGGATTTTTTGTGGATCAGCTCTTTGAGCTCTTTGGTGTAACCATCTGCATAATCTGAAGGTTTGAACGGCTTCGTAAGTTGATCAATCAGCTCTAAGGCGATCTCCACCTCTTTTTTAGAGGCTGCAGCTTCTTTGGGAATCGTGAGGCCTGCAGCAGGGACAACCTGTGTCTTATAGCGCAGCTGATTTAAGACCAAAACATCTTCATGC
>JABDEH010000004.1 GCA_013287215.1 Chlamydiota bacterium | reverse complement strand
TGGCTGTGGCGCCAGCTCGCTAGTTTAAAGGGACCATTGGAGACAAAATCGGGAGAGGCCTCCCGCGCCCAATCAGGGACGGCGCGATCTTTTTTTGCGCTGACGGGAAAGCAGACGCAAAAGGCGATCATTTTCAGAAAATGAGGCGTGGGTTCGCTTAAGTTTACGACGAATGTTTTTTCGTCCACTGCCTCAATGCCCACCTTGTCCATTGGCAGCAAGCCGTTTTTGACTGCCTCTGCATTTTTTATCGGATATAATAAGTGGGGGTTAAAGGCATGGAACTGGTGGCTTAAGATATCTTTCCAAGAAGTTTCAAAATCATAGGCGGTGACAGGCGTTCCATCTGACCAATACGAGTCCCTCAAATGGAATGTATAAGTCTTAAAATCATCGGAAAGATCGTACGACTGCGCCTGAGCCAAAGAAATGGTGTCATCTTCATTGAGGCGGACTAAGCCCTCAAAAAGCATGAAGTGCAGGGTCGACGAAATGGTATCTCCTCCCTTTCTGGGATCGAGGGTGGAGGGTTCGGCTCGGATGTTCATGCGCAGACGCTGTTTGGGCAATGAGGGTCCCTGCTGTGAGCAAGAAGCAAAGGAGAGGAACAATAAAATATAGAGAATGCGTGCCATAATGCAGATAATTATGGCTGGAAGAGGTTTTTTTGCAAAAGAAAAATTATGGAAAGAGATCCGTAAGCCCTTCAAGAATTGCCTCAACGGCTTCAGGATGGGTAAATGCTTGGTGAAGAAGATGAGAAAATGGGTCGGGGGCGTAATTCATGACGTGATGGTCCAGAAATCCGTAGCGCAAACCGACAAAGGGGATTCCCTGGACGGGCAGCACTTCGGCCGCTAGCTCCAGGTGGCCGCGCACATCGTCCACGAGCACCACTTTCTTCGGTCTCATTCCGCCAAGATGCGTCAAGATCCACTCCACTTTGGGTGTGTTCCCGCAATGGAGCGCGGTGGTGATAGGAATATTCAGCGCCGCCAGCTGCCTCTCTGTGGTGGCGACCATATCGGGAGAACGGGCAGTAATTGCGACGAGCGGATACCCCTTTTCTTTTAGCCTATGCAGCAGCGTATGCGTCTCCTCTTCGACGGGCTTCACTTCGGAAACCTTCTGGATCGCGCGCCAGATGGCGCAGGAGCGCCTGGAGGCCTCTTCGGGAGTGAGCCCCAAAGCAAGGAACCTCTTGTAGAGGTTCGCTTCCCAAGGGATACTCCCAAAGTCGTGGAGGGGCTGCAGGAGCGTGTTGTCCACATCGAGAAAAAGATGCGTCCCCTCGTCTAAATGGTCCAGCACTTCATTGAATTTTTGGATCTCAACAACTTTGGACATCGCTTAATCTTTCATGGAGAGAAGAAACTCCACATTGTTGTTGGTTTTCTTTAACCTGCCGAGCAGTAGGTTCATCCCGTCTAATGGGGAGAGATCGGAGAGCGCTTGGCGCACTAAATAGATCTTCTCGAGCTCGGAGGGGTGGTAAAGCAGCTCTTCTTTGCGGGTTCCGCTCTTGATGAGGTCAATGGCAGGCCAAACGCGCCGATCGGCCAACCTGCGGTCGAGAACGAGTTCCATGTTACCTGTTCCTTTGAACTCTTCAAAGATCACCTCGTCCATACGCGACCCGGTATCGATCAGAGCGGTGGCGATGATGGTGAGCGAGCCGCCTTCTTCAATATTACGGGCCGAGCCAAAGAACCGCTTGGGCTTTTGGAGCGCATTGGCGTCGACACCCCCGGTCAAGATCTTGCCGGAGTGTGGCTGCACAGTGTTGTAGGCGCGCGCCAAACGGGTGAGCGAGTCGAGGAGGATCACAACATCATGCCCATATTCTACAAGGCGGCGCGCCTTTTCAATCGCCATCTCAGCGATTTGGACGTGCCGCTCAGGCGGCTCGTCGAAGGTAGAAAAGACGACCTCGCCCTTGATGCTGCGGGTCATATCGGTCATCTCTTCAGGACGCTCGTCGATGAGAAGCGCCATCAAAATCACCTCGGGATTGTTTGTAGAAATCCCGTCGGCGATGTTTTGAAGCATGATCGTTTTACCGGTCCTGGGGGGCGCCACGATGATCGCCCGCTGCCCTTTTCCGATCGGCGCGGTGAGGTCAAGCACACGCGTCGTGAGCTTCTCTTTCGTTGTCTCCATGACGAGACGGCTGTTGGGATAAAGCGGAGTGAGGTTCTCAAAGAGGATCCGCTCCTTCGCAAGCTCGGGCGGCCTGTTATTGATCTTGTCGACCTTCAGGAGAGCGAAGTATTTTTCCTTGTCTTTTGGAGAACGGATGGTTCCATAGACCGTGTCTCCTTTCTTGAGGTCAAACCGGCGGATCTGCGCGGGAGACACGTAGATATCTTCTGCGGAAGGAAGATAGTTGTAGTTAGGAGAGCGCAGAAATCCAAACCCGTCGGGAAGTACTTCGAGGACGCCCTCGCCGACAAGCGTCTCGTTCGGCCGCTCAGAGATGTATTTCACCACCTCGAATACCATTTGAGAGCGGGTCAGCGCGCCTAAATTTTTAAGGCCCAGATTGCGCGCGAACTGGTTGAGTTGGTCGATATTCATGCGCTGCAGGTCGGCGATCTTTGTGATCGCCTCGGGAGAGGGCGAGGGCAAATTATCTTCCGCTTTAGGGATCATGTCTTCTTGATGGTTCATCTCCGGTGAGGCTCCTGTTTAATTTAGAGAGATTTGGTTTACTTGATCTTCGAGTTCTTGAATTGTGCCGTTATTAACAATGGTCACATCGGCAAGGTCCGCTTTGTTTAAAATTTGTCTTTGCATCCGTTCTTCGTAATCCTTTAGTTGGCCGTTCATACGCGCCTTGCAGACCGCGGGATCAGCAACGACGGCAATGACCAGATCGAAGCGATACTCGGCGCCAATTTCATAAAGGAGGGGAATTTCTGCCACGAAGCACTTGTACCCTCTGTGATGTTTGACTTTTTGATAGGCCGACTCAATTTCATTTAACACTTGGGGGTGGAGAAGCTTTTCGAGCGCCTCGAGCCTGCGAGGGTCGGAAAAAACAATCTGCGCAATTTTTTTTCGATCCAACTGATTGCCACTGACAATATTCGAACCTAGTTCTTTGATGACTTGCTGTCCTAAAGGGGTATGGGGAGATAATAACCGGTGCACTATTTCATCGGCGCTCACGACATACGCCCCCCGCTTTTTCAGCAAGGCGCATACGGTGCTTTTACCCGAACCCAGTCCGCCGGTGACTGCTATTTTCTTTAATGCTAACATTCTCCCCAATTTTTTCCAATGGAAATGTCCACAACGAGCGGCACTTTCAAAGAAACCACGTTTTCCATCTCGTGTTTAACCATTTTAGAAACTCTACCTAACTGAGGATCAGCGACTTCAAAGAGCAGCTCGTCGTGAATCTGCAGGAGCATTTTTTCTTCCTTGAGCGCCCTGTCGATCGAGATCATCGCCATTTTGATGATATCGGCGTTCGCTCCTTGCAGCGGCGTATTGATCGCGAGTCTTTCCGCCGCCGCTCGCAGCATCCCATTTTTGCTGTCGATCTCCGGGATGGGGCGCTGCCTGCCGGTGATCGTCACCGCCCTGCCCGTTTTACGGACGCTTTCCTTGCAAAATTCAAGAAATTCCTTAACTTTCTTGTAGCGGTGAAAATAGGCGTCGATGAAGGCGGCCGCCTCCTTATATTCGATCCCGATCGCCTGAGAAAGGCCGAACGCCTGCTGTCCATATAGGATGCCAAAATTGACCGCCTTCGCTTTGAAACGCATCTCAGACGTGACCTCTTTGAGAGGCACTTCAAAGATCAGCGAGGCAGTGAACTTGTGAATGTCCTCCCCTTCATTGAAAGCCTTCAGGAGGATCGGGTCCTCCGAGAGATGAGCGAGAAGCCGCAGCTCGATCTGCGAATAGTCGGCGCCGAGGAAGCTCGTATGAGGGTGCTGCGGCTTAAACGCCTCCCGAATTTTTTTCCCTGCCTCGCCCCGCACAGGAATATTTTGCAAATTGGGGTCCGTGCACGACAATCTTCCGGTCGCTGCGACCGACTGATTGAACGTGCAATGGATCCGATGGTCCGAGGGAAGAATTTGGTCCGGAAGAGAATCGACATACGTAGAGCGGAGTTTTTCCAGCGTGCGGTATTCTAAAATCTTTTTCACGATCGGCGCGCTTTCTTGGAGCGACTCTAACACATCGGCGCTCGTGGAATATCCGCTCAATATTTTTTTCGGCGGCTTGATCCCCATTTTTTCAAACAAGATCCGGCTCATCTGCTTGGGCGAATTGAGGTTGAACGATTCTCCGGCCAAATGATGGATCTCCTTCTCCAGCGCCTTAATATCGGCCGTGAGAACCTCCGACATTTTTTCCAATTTTTTGACATCGACATAGATCCCATTGCGCTCCATTTTCAAAAGCACTGGGATCAAGGGGATTTCAATCGTATAAAAAACAGAATTTAGGCCTGCCTTTTCGAGCTCCTTTTCAAACAATGCTTTAAGCCTGCAAGTATAATCAACATCTTCGCAGCAGTAAACCGCCGCCTTTTCCAACGGAACATCCCACATGGAAATCTCTTTTTTTCCCTTTCCAATGAGGTCTGCAATCGGGATTTTTGTCTTCCGAAATTTTTCCAAAGTGAGCTGGTCGAGATTGTGGCGCTGGTTTTGCGGATTGATCATGTAGGAGGCCAGCATCGTATCAAAGACAATATTTTTCACCTCGATTCCCACGTTGAGAAGCACATGCAGATCGTACTTAAAGTTGTGCCCATAGAAGCCCACCTGACCTTTGAAAAGCGGCGCTAAAGCCTTCAGCGCCTTTTCCTTTCCCACCTTACCATTCAGCGGCACATACCAAGCCTTTTTAGGATGCGTGCAGAATCCGATCCCCACCAACTCCGCGCGCATCGGGCGGATGTCGGTTGTCTCCGTATCAAGACACACCTCTTTTTCTTGTTTTAGCTTCTCTATAAGCTCCTCAAGCTCCGCTAAGTCATCGACCACCTGATAGGCGAGATCATTTTCCTCGATCACTGCAACGCCATCGGCCGCGGCCGATGTCCCCAGCTCCTTTAGGAGCGAGAGAAAACGCATCTCTTCATAAAAGGCGCGCACCTTTTCGATATCTGGCATGTGAAACTGATAAAACGCCTCCTCCGTGGGAACCTCGATATCCAAGTGGAGCTCTGCAAGCTCTTTGCTCATGAGGGCGATCTTTTTGTCCCTCTTGAGCGTCTCTTGTTTTTTTTGCCCGGGCACCTCATCGGCATGGGCGATAACTTTTTCAAGCGTTCCATACTGTTCCAAAAGGGCCGCAGCCGTCTTGGGCCCAAAGCCTTCCAAGCCCGGAATATTATCGGAAGAGTCGCCAATCATCCCCAGATAGTCGGTGATCTGCTCCGGATAGACCCCATGCAGCTCTTTCACCCCTTTTCGGTCGATGAGCAGATTATCTTTAAAGACATTGAGGACCAAGACATGCTCGCTTACAAGCTGACACAGATCCTTATCAGTCGTGCACAAAAAAGCTTTTGCCTTCTTTCTCTCCGCCCATTTTGCCAAGGCGCCCATCGTATCATCCGCCTCAACCCCTTCCACGCTTAAAAATGGAACCCCTGCGATCTTACAAAATTCCATCGCCCGCTCAATTTGAGGATAGAGGTCCTCCGGCATCTCCTTGCGGTGGGCTTTGTATTCGGCATAGACAGCCTGCCGTCTTTTTTTATTATCCGGGCCGTCAAAAACCACGACTAAATGCCCGGGAGAAAAATCTTTGACCAGCTTAAATAGAGAACGGATAAACCCAAACAAAGCGTTCGTCGACTCCCCTTGAGGATTGGTCATCGGACCAATCGCATAATAGGAGCGGAACAGAAAGTTGAGAGCATCAATAATATAGATTTTATCCACGGGACGGGTCATAGAGATAGAGAAATTTTCCGGAGAGTTCAGGGTTCATGAGAGGATGCATCTCAAACGAGTGTTTAAGTTTTCCTGTGAACAAAGGAGATTTCGCTCCCGCCAGCTCAGCCAGAAATGAGCGGAGCGGAACAATTTTCACCACCTGATAGTGTTCGCTTTCCTTGATCCCCGCAGCTGCTGTCAGTTCTTGAAGGGCGCTGTTATAATTCACATCTCCGGCATCGAGATACCCGATGCGCACGCCTTCCGCTGCCATATAAATCTGCGCGCCATACTCATTCACCAATTTTTCTTTATCGATAGCGGGGCGCGCCGTCGTCACCGTATCCACAAAACGGTCGTACATCGCCAAGGTGACCGCTCTCAGCGACTGGTCTTCCCCCGGGACCCACGGCCTAAAGGGATTGAGCATATCTTTATCTTTTCCCTCCGTCAGCGTGAGCGACTGCACTCCATACTTATCCATCGCCTGGGAAAAGTTGAACACCGGCCCCAAAACCACCCCAATCGATCCCACAATGCTGATGGGCGTCGCTAAGATTTTATCCGCAGCCGCAGCAATGTACATCCCGCCTGAAGCACAGATGCCGTCGACAAATGCGTAGATCGGAACGTTGTATTTCTTTTTATAAGTCATGAGCAGTTCATAGATGTTGTCGGAGTCGGTGACAGTCCCCCCGGGCGTGCTCAGATGTAGAAGGATCCCCTTCACTCTGTTGTTTGCAAGAAAGCCCTCTCGGGAGTCGCGCAGCACGCTGTCGATTTTTTCCGTGGTGAGACCATCGACCCCGATCACACCGTTGATATCGATCCGCAAAATCACGGGAGCGGTCAGTGCGAGGAGGTCTTCTTTCCCTGCGGCGTCGGGCGCGAGCACCAATTCATTTTTTGGGGGCGTCATTGTCGAGGGAGCCATGAAGACCAAAACAAGCAGCACAACGCCTAAGGCCGCAGAAATGCCAATAATAACAGCGAAAGATTTGAAAAAAGACCGAATGGCTGCGACAAAAATTGACTCTCTCGTAAATTCCATGGAACTCTCCGTTTGTTCCGATCTTAAAGTGTTCCCGTTTTTTGCTCCAGCATTTATAAGCGGTAAAATTTCAAACCTAAGGCGAGGGGATGATTTTTCAGGTGTTCCACCCGAAAAATCATCCCCTCGCCCTATTCTTGTAATTTAATGCAAGTGCCCCTCGCACATCCAGTTCATAACACATTAGATTTTAACTGCTTAAGTATTAATAATGGTTTTGAATGGTTTTAAATAACAATTTGACTTTATATTAACAATTTTGCTATAATAGTATTTAATGTTTTAATAAATAAGGAAATTTTATGAATACTATCCAGGCCGGACAACCAAATCCGGAGCTAGCTGTTCCTACCCAAAACGGGTTAGAAAATGACCATGATCAGTCCCTGTTCTCTATCTTTAATCCTCCCGTGCACGACACCATCATCAAAGCCGTTGCTGCGATTGGCATGATTCATCTCAACAGCTTGGAGATGGTGTCCAAAACTTGGCACACCGCCGTGCATCGGTTCTATGTGAATATGGCAAATGATTGGGGTGTTCCTTTAGGCAAGGGATTAAGACGTCGGTTAGTTACGCGCACACAAATAGAATACATGCGGGTCTTCTCTCATGCTGCTCGACGTCCTAACACTTCAAAAGAAATAAATAGTTATCATACATCAGCGACACTGCTAATTACCTATTACGCCTACGCCAAAATGTATGAGCAACTTCAATCTGCAAATGCTATGCGATCATTAGGGGATACACTCCTAAGACAGTTTCCAATAGACCCTGAAAACCAGGTTCTAATGTTGAGTGAAGCATGTCTAAAAATCAGAGAGTTTGTAAACCTGGATTCTCATTTAATGACAAAAATAACTGAGATTGATTTGAGTACGCCAAATGAAGCACCTGCTCCTATGATTTTGCCGCCTGAATTCGGAAATCTTCGCGGATTGACATCGCTCACGATGAATTCTTCAAGACTGGTGAAATTTCCCGTCATCATCTGGGATGAATTGCGTCAGTTGAAATCCTTGTCCTTGGATCATAACTGTATCCAATATATTCCTAAAGAGATTAGGAACTTAACCAATTTACAAAAGCTTACTTTAGTGAGGAACTGTCTCACAAAAGTTCCGAATACTATTGGAGATTTAACCCGTCTTGAAATCCTTGGTTTGTCAAAAAACAAAATTGAGGTTTTACCCGGTAGTTTGACAAAATTGAACGCGCTGAACACGTTGCTTGTTGGAGACAATTTATTGAAGGAATTACCAGACCTGAGTTTGCTCACCTCATTAAAACGACTCGAGACAGCTAACAATCCGTTTAACCTGTTGTTCAGCGAATAGTTTTCCACAGGTTACTCTTGCCGTCGATTTTCTCCTCGGGCCATCAGCAATTTCCGCTAGAAAAATTCTCATAGGGAAAAAAGAGCCTTTTTGCTTGATATTATACCACTGATTGGTATACTACTTGGAACAGAACAGGTTATCATGAGTGAATTGGAAAAGGCCGGGCTGTGGCAGGTGATATATTCATCTTCGGCCGGAAGACAGAAGAAGAAACTCCCCGAGCCTGTTATTTCTCAGTTGGCTGCCTTGACATGGGACTTAGAGAACCATGGACCAATTCAGCCGGAATGGTCGCATTATAGTCCTTTGAAAAGGAGTAAAAATGTTCCTCCTCATGCGTATCATTGCCATATTAAAAGCGGCCGTCCCACTTATGTGGTGTGCTGGCAAGTGATTGAAAAAACAATTAAAATTATAGAGATATTTTATGTTGGTACACACGAGAACGCGCCGTACTAAAAGAGCGTTAACACCGAAGCGCAAAATCAAGACAAGGGCGAAGCCTCTAGAGAAACCAACGCATTGGCGCGAAGTTTTTAAAGAGGAACTTAAGAAATACGGTGAAGCAGGGCTCATGCTTCGCGGCAGTCGTTATAAAGCAGAACTCACACAAAAAGAAGTAGCAGATGCCTTGGGGATTTCCCAGAACCACATCAGTGAGATGGAAAGCGGAAAACGTCCCATTGGCAAGGTGATGGCATTAAGGTTGGCGAAGCTCTTCAAAACAGATTACAAAAAATTTCTCTAAAAATCATTTTGGAGTATGATTGCATACTCCAAAATCAGGAACCCTCCTTTTAGGGTGCCCCGGGCAAGTCTTTGAGATTTGCTTTAAAAAATCTTATCACCCGGTTCAGCGGATAGTTCCCATCAGTTTCCAGTTCTTTTCTTTCCACGATCCATTGATGTATAGCCGCTCTTGGGTTGGCCAAGAAGCGCGGGTCTTCCTTTAGATCTACTAGCACGGCTAAAATGTACGCCTGGACCTGAAATCCTGCCGGATAAGTCGTGTTATCGTAGCGGGCATATCGTTTTGCTCTGAATTGCAGGGTCTCTATCACTTCGGGGCCGCTATAAGGGACTATGGATGAAGAACGAGATACAAAAGTTGCCATGAATTTGCTCCTTAAATTTTGAATGCGTTTCTAACGCCGGCGATTTTATAATAGAAACTTTAATTTGTGCAACTTCAAAGAATCTGAACAATTTTGATTGTTTTTTCGGGGTTTTGCCGTTACCCTATGTGCTTGAGGTGGATTATGGAAGAAGTCAGCTCTGCGTGGGACCTTGATGTCTTGACCGGTGTTTGGATCATAGAAATTGTTGTCGGGATCCTTGTCCTTGTCCTGGCCAATTTTGGCTTAAAAAAAGTGATGCGCTATTTGCGCCGAAGATCGCTCGCGACCCCCTATGATTGGAAGGAAAGGCTCGAGCAGATCTGCTACCTCCCTATCCATTTTCTTCTGTGGATCTTGGGGATCACCTACGTCATCGATGTTTTAGGACACCATTTTGGGTTTTCCGCCGCCCTAGATTATTTGGATTCCTTCCGCAACGCCGCCGTCATCTCTTGCCTTTCGTGGCTTCTGCTCCGCTGGAAAACAGAGGTGCAAAATTCGATCATTGTCAAAAATCAAATTGGAAAAAAATCGATCGATCCCGGCACAGCCCATATTCTCGGCAAACTTCTCACGATCCTAATCAGCGTAATCACCCTGATGATCATCCTGCAGATCCTCGGACTCGATGTGATGCCGCTGATTGCCTTTGGAGGGATCGGGGCCGCTGCGATCGGCTTTGCCGGCAAAGATGTCATTGCGAACTTTTTCGGGGGCCTCATGCTCTATATCTCAAGGCCGTTTACCGCAGGGGACCTCATCCTGCTTCCCGAAAGAGACATCGAAGGGCATGTCGAAGAAATCGGCTGGTACACCACCTCCATCCGCGACAAAGAAAAGCGTCCCGTCTACCTGCCCAATGCCATGTTCTCCACGATGCTCGTGATCAATTCCTCGCGCATGTCCCACCGCCGGCTTCTTGAGGTGATCAGCATCCGCCAGGAAGATTTCGCTCAGGTCGTGGCCATTGTCGAGGGGATACGCCAGGTCATTTTGAGCGATCCCCTCATCGACAAAAATTTACCCGTCCATGTCTTTTTTAGTGAATTCGGCGACTATGCCCTGCGCATCCATCTCGACGCCTATAGCTTGGCAACCCGACACGATGAATTCTTACAGTTCAAACAAGAAATTCTAATCAAAATCCAGAAAGTGCTAAGTGCCCACGGCGCAGTCATGCCCTACCCCACTTCCGTGACAATCTATCCGTCAGAGAGTTCTTAGGTTAGCGCTTGTTTTTTAACTTGGCAGAGCTCTAAGAAAGCGAGAAGCCCGAAGAGGATGAAGAGCCAAAAGATATACACCGGAATGTCCGCCAGAAAAGTCAATGCGATCAGGACAAAAAACTGAAGCGCAGTAGTCGCCTTTCCCCAACGAATCGCCTTAAACTCATAGGTGTGCCACCTTCCGGACAGGCTAAGATAGACAGCAAAAAGGCATAACGCAAAGTCCCTCGATATCATCGCGCAGGCCTCCCAGGGTTGCAAGGTGCGCTCAAAAAGAAACACCCCCAGGGCGAAAAAGACAAAAAATTTATCCATTGCAGGATCGAGGATTGCCCCGAATTGGCTGCTCCACTGATAGCGCCTCGCTAGATAGCCGTCAAAAATATCGGTGAGCATGGCAAGGACGATCGCAGCAAAACGGACCATAGAGCTATCGATAAGAAATAGCAAGGCGAGCGGGGCGCGCAACAAAGATAACAGGTTCGATAGGTTCATGTCATTTTTCTTGTATGTCAGGGGCCGCGAGTTTGGCTTTCTTTTTTCTCTTATACCAAATGATCCCAATTACCGACAGGCTGAAAACGGAGAAGAGCAAAAGGTTAAACGTCTTTACATGGCCATATAAGGTGTGGTAATTCTGCCCAAGCATATAAAATAGATAGAAAGAGGCGCCGGTCCAGATGAAGCAGGCAAGCGCATCCTTGAGTAAAAATTTTCCAAAATGCATCCGGCTCATCCCCGTAGACATAAAGATCGCATTGCGCACTCCGAAAGGGATGAACCTACCCACGAGCAAGGTCAGGAACCCATGTTTCTCATAAAAACGTTTTGTCCTTTCCATCCGCGCGGGGTTCAATAACTTGGCAAAGAACTTCCACCGAAGCAATTTAGGACCGAGGATGCGGCCGATCCAGTAGGCGATCCATGCAGAAAAATAACAGCCTAGGAAAACGGCTAAAAAGAGGTGGACGGCATGCTCCGGGACGGTTGTCGCGGCAAGGACCGCACTCGCGATGATGATAAAGTCCGCGCTGATGGGAATGTTCATCCCCGCGAGTAAAATGGCTGCAAAAACAAACCAGTGGGCGTGATTCGCATGCGCAATAATCCAAGCTACCAAAGCATCCATATTAGTAAGAGGTATATCATATGATTCGATTATTATTACAGATGAAAACCCGAAATAAAGCATTGTCAAAATTTTATTTGTCAGTTACTCGAATCAAAAGTTCTCCTTGCACATCAGACAAAAATTGATTATGGTGAAAACCATGGCAAAACTACCTAGAAAGATGATACAGATCACGGCACTAGTCTCTGCAATCGTGATTGCAGCGATCTTGATGTTGACCGCATTCTCAAAAATATTTTACCCTAGCGACGTACTGAAGGTGTTAGACTTCAGCACAGGCCTATTCGAATTAATTTTTTTAGGAGTTTTACTCTTCTTTCACCGCTTTTGGCAACTGTGGGCCTTTTGCGCATGTGTCTTCGGCTCTTGGGGCGGCTATTCCCTCTACTGGGCGATCAAGGGGATGCCCTGTGGATGTATGGGGAAGCTCATGCCTTTGCCCAAAGAAGTGGCCCTCGGACTCGACACCCTCTTTGTCCTCCTCGGTTTATTCCTCGTCTATCATTTGGCGGGCAAGCGCGGGATCCTACCGAAGTGCATCCTGTTTGTGCTCATCAGCATTCTCGGAGGCTTTTATTTTGCAAAACTCGTCCAAAGCATGGCTGGTTTGTAGTAGAAAGTGTAAACGCAAAAGGCGCAAACATATCTTTACGCATAAGTTTTTCTTGCAGCGTTATATGGCTAACGACTTGGGGTGATTAAAACAGTTCAACGCAAAGACGCAAAGGCGCAATGAAAACAGAAATTGATTCGGATGCGTCATGTTTAGGATGCAAAAAAGGGGATCTCCTAGTTCTCCTCTTTGCGTCTTTGCGTCTTTGCGTTGAATTGCCGAACTTCTTCAACCTGAAAACGTAGCAAGAAAAACTTATTATAAAAGTATGTTAGCGGCTTTGCGGCTTTGCGTTGAGATTTTCAAAAACAGCATCGATGCCGGGAAGATGTCCAAACTCGATGTATTCTAAGGAAGCGCCGCCGCCGGTCGACACATGCGAAAAGCGGTCCGCAAGGTGGCATGCATTGACTGCCGCAACCGAATCTCCCCCACCAACCACGGTGGTCGCATTCAGAGCAGCGATCGCCGTGGCCATCTCCTCCGTCCCTTTTCCAAAGCGGGGAAATTCAAAGACGCCAACGGGTCCATTCCAAAACACGGTTTTTGCTTTTTGAAAGGCTTGGGCCCATTCTCGAACCGTTTGCGGCCCAATATCCATCCCTTGCCACCCTTTAGGAATCCCCTCCTCAACGGAAATCACTCTGATCGCAGCATCTGCCTTAAAAGCATCGGCGATGAGAAGGTCTTTAGGCAGGTGGATTTTATTGGACTTTAGCAATTCTTTCGCATGAGCAAGGCAGGCGTCATCGTCATCCACCAGTGAATCGCCCACCGCAATGCCTTGCGCTTTCAGGAAGGTGAAGGCCATCCCGCCGCCAATAAACAGGGCGTCCACTTTGGAAACTAAAGAAGAGAGAACACCGAGTTTGGTCCCGATTTTCGCTCCGCCGATGAGGGCATAAAAAGGACGCTTTGGATTTGTCAACATCCGATCAAAAAATGCGATCTCTTTTTCCATGAGGAGTCCGACAGCCCGCTTTCCCGGAAAGTAGTGTGCAATGCTTGCTGTCGACGCATGCTTGCGGTGGGCGGTGCCGAACGCGTCGTTCACATAGAGATCGCCTAACTTTGCCAGTTTTTGAGCAAAGGAAGGATCGGAATCGGGGTCCTCTTCGGCCGGATAAAAGCGGAGATTTTCCAACATGAGAACTTGCCCTGGGAGAAGCGCCTCTGCCATTGTTTCCGCTTGGGGACCGACGCAATCGGGAGCAAAAAGAACGGGGATGCCGAGAAGTTCAGAGAGTCTTTTTTGGCAAGGCGCCAAAGAAAACTGCGGATCTTTTTTTCCCTTGGGGCGGCCCAAATGGCTCATGAGGATGACGCTGCCTCCCTGTTTGAGAATGTACTGGATGGTGGGAAGCGCCTCGCGGATGCGCGTGTCGTCGGTAATTTTCCCTTCCGGAGAAAGGGGCACGTTGAAATCCACACGAAGAAGGACTTTTTCCCCTTGCAGCGGGAGCTGGTGAATAGAGAGTTTGTTTGTCATTTTGGAAAGATTAAAATCGCGTCGCTTACCGGACGTTCGTCCCCTGTTTTTGCATCAGGAGTATCCTCGTCCTCTCCAGATGGAGTGTTCCGCAATTTGCCATTGATGTAAAGCTCGGTCTTCACAGACTAGAAAAGGGATTGGAAGCCTGGGAGAATTGCGTCCCTTTTTTCCGCTTGCTCAGTTCGGAGCGGATGGAAAATAGGAGGTCCTGGTCAAAATCTTTGTTCGCGGCCCAGAGCAGGTATTCAAGGGGGATCTCCGCAAAGGGGCGCCCTTTGTGTTTGCCGAGCGGCATGGCGCGCAGAGAGATGGGCCTTTTTAAACGCTCGAGGAGTTGCTCGGTCGTTTTAAAGTGGGAAGCGAGATGCTTAAACACCTCGATATTGACTGTGACGTCGTTCATGGCGCGGTGCGCGCCTTCTGATTCGATATTGAAATGTTCCCGCAGCTTTTCTAAAGAGTTGGTGGGACTTTCCCCGTAGAGCCGGGCCAGGCGCAGGGTGTCGATCGTGACGAGGTTGGGCAGCACGGAAGGAATTTGAAATTGCTTGGCGGCGTTGTATAAAAAGGCGATATCGAGCTGGATCCCATGGCCGATCACGATGTATTTATCGATGACTTTCAGAAGGTGGGGAAGCACTTCCTGGATTTTTGGTTTGCCTCGGACCATCTCATCCGTGATATGGTGGATCGCTATGGAGGCCTCAGAAATTGGACAGCCTGGATCGACGAGGGTCTCATAGGAATCAAAGGTGTGCTCGAACGTAAAAGAGGTCGCGGCCACTTCAATGATCTTGTCCGTCTCGGGTTCAAGGCCCGTGGTCTCGCAGTCTAGGCACACAAAGGTGTCTTTATCAATTAATCCCATAGTTGTCCTAAAGTTTTTAGAAGCTGGTCTCTCCCGGCGCCGCTTTTGATGGAGTAATAAACACAAGGGATGTCTGCGAGAGGCTCCGGCAGCGATTTGACTTGGTCGCACTTGGTATAGATCACGATCAACGATTTTCCCGCATGCGTTGCCCACTCGGCAAGGGCGAGATCTTCTTCGGAAGGGGCGCGCCTGCTGTCGACCAAAAGGAGAACGGCCTTAAGATTCTTTCGCGTTTCCAAGTAATCGTTTAAATTTTTTGACCACGCCTCTTTGAGGTGCTTGGGAACGCGGGCGAATCCATAACCGGGCAGATCGACAAAGGCTACCTCATCTTCGATTGCGAAAAAGTTGAGCGTTTGGGTCTTTCCGGGGGTGGAAGAGACCTTTGCGAGCCCTTTCCGATTAAAAAAATGATTAATCAGAGAAGATTTTCCCACGTTGGATTTTCCGCAGAGGGCCACTTCGGGAAGCGTCCATTTAGGCATAGAGTCTTCGGAGAGGGCCGACTGCACAAACCGAATCTTCGCTAAAGAAATCTTTTTCATGATAGTGTCCCGTCGATGGTGATCGAACGCTCATTTTCTCCTTTGTAGGCGAACCGGATGGAGATACAGGCAGGCAGCCTGGTCTCGATGACTTCCGGCCATTCGATACAGCAGATCCCTGGTAAAGAAAAATATTCATCGAAGCCCATCAGAAAGAACTCTTCTCCATTTTTTAATCGATAGAGATCAAAATGATACAGGGTTTGTTTTCCGGAGTAAATGTTTAAATAATTAAATGTGGGGCTCGACACTTCATGGGGAGATAGTCCCGAGGACCCGGCGACGAGGCCTTTCAAAAAGGTGGTCTTTCCGGCACCGAGGTCGCCATAGAGGGCAATTAGGGCATTAGAGGGTATCTCAGCTCCAAGTCGGCGGCCAAGCTCGAACGTTTCTTCAGCAGATTGCGTGAGAAACTCTGTCCTACTGGGCCAGCTCACCTCTGTCTTCCTCCAACCACTGGTCCATATAGGGAGCAAATTCTTCGATCCCATTTAAGGATTCGACGAAAGCAGCAATTTTACTCTCTTCAAGCTGATTTTGAATGAAGGCTAAAAAATGCTCCTCGATCTGGAAGCGGTTTTGGCTGGGAACTTCAATGAGGGACAGGAACTTCAGTTGGTTTTTGTGGAAATCGTCGACCACCGCGGCCTTGCTGTTAAACAATTTACCTGTAATGGCCGAGGAAAACACAATCTTCGTGATGGCAGCTTTCCGTTTGACAATATAATTTTTGATCACTTCGGGATCTTCAGAAACAAAAAAGCGTTTTACCTTCAAGCCGCCGGCCCGTTCTTTATTTTCCGGACATTGGGAGACCCAGTCATAGATGGCATCTTGCGGGTTGGGGTGGGTGTTATCGCCGAACACTTTGCCTGTAAAAGGACAAATATAGATTTTTTTCGTCTGGTCGTTGACACTCTCTTCGCCAAATTGGATCTTGATCTCCGTCTCGCGCCAGAGCTTGCCCTGAGACTCAAGCTTCTGAATGAGTTCCTCTTGGCTCTGGTAGATCATCTTCTCGCGGCCGAAGAGGACCGGCTTGATATTAAACTTTTTTTCTAGAAAAAACAGATAAGTAGTAATCAGATCTGCTTTTCTATTTTTTTTTAGAAACTTGAGCAGCTCATCCTTTAATGTTTCTGTAATGACAAGTGTTGTCACAATTAAACCCCTTTAGACTTTGACAGGTCAGCTTAGCCTAAATAGAGATTATTGATCAAGGTGAAAAATGTTGATTTGAGAAGAGCCGTGGTGGTATTATGGCCGATTCATGCACCCTAAGGAGAAGTTTCATGACGCTAATTTTAGAAGAAAGCCCGGTTTTAGAAGAAATTGTTGTCAAAGGCTACGAGAAGGTCTTGAAGGTCACCGACAAAAAGTCAGGTTTGAAGGCCATCATCTGCATCCATAACACCTCGCTCGGGCCGGCACTAGGCGGAACACGCATTTACCCCTATGCCACATTCGATGCAGCGTTAAACGACGCGATGCGCCTCGCTAAAGGAATGACCTATAAGTCAGCCCTCGCGCAGACGGGCCTTGGCGGCGGCAAGAGCGTGATCATCGCAAGCCCCGCAAAAAAGACCAAAGAACTTCTCTATGCCTTCGGCCAGGCGGTCAATCTATTAGAAGGGCAATACATTTGCGCAGAAGATGTAGGATGCACGCCTGAAGATCTGAAAATAATCCGCGAAGCCACACCTTATGTCGTCGGCCTTGTCCATGACAAGAGCAGCGGCAATCCTGCCCCTTATACGGCGTGGGGCACCTACCGGGGCATTCTATCTGTCCTGCAAAAAGTTTATGGCAGCAGCTCCGTTTTTGACCGCACCGTGGCGATCCAAGGGCTGGGCAGCGTTGGCTCCCGGCTTGCCGAACTTCTTTTCTGGGAAGGGGCCAAGCTTGTCCTTAGCGACATCGATCAAGAGAAAACGGCAAATCTAGCGAAAATGTATGGGGCCAAAGCCGTCTCCCCTCAAGAAATTCTCAAAGTAGAGTGCGATGTGCTCGCCCCCTGCGCTCTTGGAGGCATACTCAGCGCAGACACCATCCCCGCGCTGCGCTGTAAAGCGGTTGCCGGATGCGCTAACAACCAACTGCTGAGCGACAGCGACGGAGACGCCCTCCTCAAACGGGGCATCCTTTACGCCCCCGATTTTATCATTAACGCCGGCGGACTCATCAACGTGACCGAAGAACTCGCAGAAACGGGATATTCTCCTACGATCGCCCGTGCTAAAACGCACAAGCTTTACGACGAGCTGATGAAGATCTACCAAATGGCGGACAACAACAAGATCTCGACACATGCGGCCGCCCTCTCGCTGGCAGATTATCGGATTAAGTATGGCCTAGGCAAACGGAATTCCCGAGTACAGATCAGCCATGCACGGTAATCTCAGGGCCCGCCTTGAAAAATACTTTTCTCAAGCGATCCAAGATGCCTTCGGCGACTCCGTTCCCGCCGAGATTGCGCAGAGCGCCGATGACAAATTTGGGCACTATCAGTGCAATAGCGCGCTTAAACTGTCCAAACAAGTGCGCCTCAATCCTCGTGCCGTCGCCGAGAAGATCATTGCCCATATTAATAAAGGGGAGATGATCTCCCATCTTGAGATCGCGGGGCCGGGCTTTATCAATATTACTCTCACATCTCTCTTTCTCTCTCAAGAGGTAGGCCGCATCCTCCACGATCGCCATCTCGGTGTGACCATACCCCCAAGACAAAAGGTCATCGTTGAATTTTCTTCACCCAACGTCGCCAAGGAATTGCATGTGGGGCACCTCCGTTCCACGATTATCGGCGACTGTCTTGCGCGCGTCTTTGAATTTTTAGACCAGGATGTCCTCCGCCTGAATCATATCGGCGATTGGGGTACCCAATTTGGGATGCTGATTGCCTACATGCAGGAACATGCTCCGCAAGTCCTTGAAGGAAAAGAGACAGTCGATCTCCCCACGCTCATGCATTGGTATAAAGCGTCTAAGACACAGTTCGACGCCGATCCCGCGTTCAAGAAAAGGGCTCAGCTCCTCGTGGTCTCTCTGCAAGCGAAGGAGCCCTCCGTCACCCACGCATGGAAGATCATTTGCGCTATTTCTAGAAAGGCCTACCAAGAGATCTACGCGCTTCTCGACGTCAAAATCACCGAGCGGGGAGAGTCCTTCTACGACCCCTACCTGCCTGCGGTAGTGGAGTCGCTGCAGCAAAAAGGGCTGGTGAGCATTTCTGACGGCGCCAAATGCGTTTTCCTCGAGGGATTTGAGATCCCCATGATCATCCAAAAGGCGGACGGCGGATACAATTACGCCACCACCGACATGGCGGCCCTGCGCCATCGGGCCAGTGTAGAAAAAGCAAAACGGATCCTCTATGTCGTCGATCTCGGCCAAAGCCTCCACTTTCAAATGCTCTTCAAAGCGGCAGAAATTGCCGGTTTTTATAACCCTGCAGAGATCTTAGTTGAGCACGTCCCCTTCGGGGTTGTCTTGGGGCCTAATGGGAAAAAATTCAAAACCCGTTCAGGCGAAACGGAAAAACTGATCGACCTGCTCCTCGAGGCCGTCAAAGAGGCAAGACGCATTTTCGAAGAGCGGATGCCCGATGCCGCCCCTGCCGAGCTTGACCACTCAGCCCAAGTTTTGGGAATCGGCGCCGTTAAATATTCAGATCTTTCCTGCAACCGGGTGAAAGATTATGTGTTCAGCTATGAACGGATGTTAAAATTTGAGGGCAATACCGCTGCGTTCATGCTCTATGCCTATGTCCGCATCCAGAGCATCAAACGGAAAGTGGGGAAAGAGATCAGCGCTCACGCCAATGTCCTTGTCCTTGAACATCCTTCTGAAATCGCATTGGGTTTGCATCTCTGCAGATTTGGAGAAACTTTGGACAGCATCGCGCGCGATCTGCTTCCAAACCGCCTGACCGACTATCTCTATGACCTCGCCGAGAAATTTCACGCTTTCTTCCGCGACTGCAGGGTCGAGGGCTCCCCCCAGGAAGAGAGCCGCCTCATCCTCTGCGAAACCACCGGACGCATCCTGAAAAAGGGGCTGCAGCTCCTCGGCCTTGAAACCCTTGAGCGGATGTAATTTTGAAGAACTCGTCCCTCAAGGGACGAGATTCTCCGACGGTTTAAGGATTCTTGCCATAAGACAGCCCGCCTAACCCGCCCCTGAAGGGGCAGGATTGCGGCGAGCGCACCGTTCAAATCATCTGTTTCCTTCTACGAGCCAACCATGCAAGTAATCTATGGCTGGTGTTGCACCAGCAGCATTTAGGGCACCGCTGACAAGCCCATCCAAACTCCAACCCGTGCTCGCGGGCCTGGCTATTGCAGCCCTATCCACTAATAAGGCAGCCGGAGCTGCGGGAACGGAAACGCGGTCAACTAAAGAAGGAGCCGGAGCTACAGGCGCAGCCGCTGCCCTTCTTGGCACATTTTGACCTGAAACTCTAGGTTGTCCCGAAGAACTGCTCGATGAGGCTTGGGGGCCGGGCGGCGTTACGGTGCGAAGCCGAGCTTCTGCAGGAGCGGACTGTTTATCTAGGGCGAAATCCAGAAAGGCTTGAGCTTTTGCAAAATCCGGAGAAAAACTGAGCGCCTCCAAAAATGCAGCGACGGCCCGTTCGTAATTTTCAGCGGCCAGCTCCAGCTTCCCCACCTCAAAAGAAGCGATGGCTGCCCGAGATGGACTTCCGACCGGCATCCTTTCTATCTGTGTTTGCCTTGCCGCATCAGGATTGACAAAGACGCCGGGCGGCACTCTCCGTCTCGCCTCAACGATATTTTGGTTGTTCGTCAAATAGGACTGAAAAGGGGTTCTGCACATAGAGCACTGGGCACGGCCAGCTCCGCGCCGAATCAACTCCACGGCATTGATCCTGTCCATAGGATGACCGCAGGGCACTAACTGGACTGGCTCCGCTGCTGGCGCTAAGCTGATAGGACAAGTTGTTTCCTCATCAATCACACGGAGCAGTGCCTGGACTGGCGACTCTACCGGAGCCATTCTTGTTACTGAACTAATTGACATCGTTCCCTCCTGAATGTTGGTTTGTGTGATCAAGATTTTAGATCTGGCAAGCAATTTTTTAATACCCATTTTTTTTCAAAAATGGTTCAATGGCTAAAAAAAGGAACCCTTATGAGCCAAAAGAAAAGAATTTTGCTGATCGAAGACGAAGAGGACATCGCCGCGCTCATCAAACTTCAAGCGGAGATCTCCGGATATAAACTGCATGTAGAGGTCGACGGGATCAATGGCTATCACGCCATCGAGCGGGAGAAACCCGATCTCGTGATCCTTGACATCATGCTTCCGGGACAAAACGGATTTGATGTCTGCATGAAGATGAAAAACAATCCTGAGCTGCGCAATATTCCGGTCATTATCCTTACTGCGAAAGGTGAAGAACTGGATGTCGTATTGGGCCTAGAGCTCGGCGCCGATGATTATGTCGCCAAACCCTTTTCTCCAAAAATTCTTTTTTCGCGGATTAAAGCTGTGCTGCGCAGAGGCAAAGAGGCGGAGAAGACCGCCAAGGTCCTCTCTTTTGGGGATTTTATTCTGGAGGTCGATCGCTATCTCCTCAAAAAGGAGGACAGAAACATTCCGATCACCCTTTCAGAGTTCGGCATCTTGTGCCGCCTTGTCGGCAACCGTGGAAAGGTCCTCACCCGAAACCAGCTCCTCGATGACGTCCACAATGACGACACGTTCATCGTCGACAGAAACATCGATGTGCATATCGCTTCGCTGAGAAAAAAGCTGGGTCCCAAGTTTGATTGGATCGAAACCGTGCGGGGGATAGGTTACCGCTTTAGGGAAGAACCGCTGGCCCTCTGAAAAATCCGCTCGAGCCTGTCGGGATTTTGCCTTGCAAAGATCGTGCGGTGCTTGCCGACACTGACCTGGCCTTTCTTCGCGCCTTTTATTTTTTTTAAGTTTTTACACTCCGCCACCGTAATCTCATCTTCCTGCACTTTGCTAAAAAATAAGGCTAGCTGCAGCGCATCTTGCAACGATTCATCGTCAACCTCCTTACCTGCTCGCATCACCACATGACATCCCGGATGGTTAGCGACATGGAGCCATAGATCGAGGCCATTTGCAAAAGAGAATGTGAGCTCTTCATTGTTCGCTGCGCCTTTCCCAATAAAAATCGTGATGCCTCTCTCTGTTTTAAATTCCCTAAAGCGGCGCTTTATCGGCGGCGGTTCTTTCGGCACAATCACTTTAGGCAATATCGGCTTCTCTGCGAGCGCAGCCTCCTGCCGGATCTGGACTTGGAGCTCCTCGATCTCTTGTGCCGTAGATTTCGTAAATTGAGTCGCATAGAAGAGCTTGTTCCTGAGTTTCCGGCTGAGCTTCCACTGCCGTTGCAATTGCTCCGCGGGTTCTTTTAACGGATTGAGTTTCAGGACCTTCTTTTGTCCGTGCAGATTCCAATCCTCCACCTCGATCTCTTTCATCCCCTTTTTGATCCGATAGAGGTTGGATTGCAAAAGTTCAGCGACGTGCGCCTCCTCTTCCCAATGCCTGCCCGCATCCATTTCGCTTTGGTGTTTTGCCAGCCGTTTCATCGCTCTTTTGAGCCGCGCTTTTAAAATTTTCATTACACTCCAATCGAACTTTATGGTAGATACTATTATAGAAGAACATATTTGTGGAGAAACGATGAAAATACTATATATGTCCCTGGCAGTCATTGCCGCCATGAGCGGCTGCAGCACAAAAGGGGATTCAGAGTCGATGGCTGCGGATGCCGCTCAGCCGCATCCCCATGCTCCCGGAAGCGCGCTTGTTGGGGGCATCGTCGGCGCCGTCTCCGAAGGCATAGCAAGTTCTTCCCTCGACAATCAGGCCCGCCTCATCATGGAAGAAAAATCACCGAACACCCTCAATAAAATTGACCGGGGCCAGCGCTTAAGCTTAAACGATATTAAAGCGATGAGCGAAGCAGGAATCAGCGATCCGGTGATCGCGACCCAAATTACCACAACCGGGAGCATCTTCTACCTGACAAGCTCCGATATCCTGGATTTAAAAAATGCAGGGGTCTCCACACGGGTCATCGATGTGATGATCCAAACCGGTAGCTAAGAAATCGTTTGCTCGCTATACTGCGCCAATGTGAACCTCGGCCTTAAGGCCGGGGATTGTTGCCGCGTCTTGGGCGGGGCTTCGAGCCCCTCCCAAGTCGTCTTTTTTGAAAAAACCCGGCCCTTAAGGGCCGGGTTTCCGCCGGAGGACGGATGATAAGTGCTGCACAGACACAGAATAGCGCCTATACCACGCTCCAAAAGACAGTGCTCGATCAGTTCAGGCAGATCACGCGCGCCTACGCCCTGTTCCATATCACCTTTTTCCTCCTCGGCTTTGTCGAGCTGTTTTTATTTCTTTTCTTTTTTTCATTCTTCGCAAAGTCTTCGATGCTAGCGTTCTCTCTGGCCGCGATTTTTTTAACAGGCTTTTCCTACTTCGTCCTCCTTTTTTATTTCCAAGCCAAAAAACCGGAGCAGTTCCAACTTCTCTTGAAAAATTACCTCAAAGGATCCAAAGACGCTCAGGAAGAGATTCTACAAAGCCTCTCCCAACTGGCCTCCCAGCTCCGAGGTCAAGAGCACCGTTACTACCACTTGCCCGAGTATTTTAAGACCCTCGCCCCCTTGATGGAAAAATTCAGCATCTGGACCCACTGGAAAGATGTGCACCAAATGAAAGAGCTTCTACTTTGGTCCGCAATCCACGAAAGCCGCGAACTCGTCAAGGCATTTCCCACGGAAGTCAAGGCGCATCGCGCCTTAAGCGCCGCTTACATCGACCTTGCGCGCCTTTATATGGACCCGCGCAAAGAAAACCCCGATATTCTCTGGGTCTCCCCCGAATATCAGTCCAAGGAGATGGAAGAAAAGTTTCAGAAGGCGGCTGAGCGCGCAGTCGCCGAATTAAAAATTATTGAAGAGTATGCCCCCGCCGAGTTTTGGGTACATGCCCAGCTCGCGGTATTATATCGAGATTTGAAACAGCCCGCTTTAGAAATTCAAGAATATGAAATGCTTGCAAAGATGACAAACAACGATCAGGAGATCCTATTTAGATTAGGCCTCCTCTATTTTGAGCAAGGCCAGAACTCCAAAGGCCTCCGGATCTACGAAGCGCTCAAAAAAGCAGCGCATCCGCACGCGGATGCGCTCATCTCTTTCTACGACGCCTTCGCATCTATTTAAATATAACACCCCAATTGACGCTGCCGATTAAAATCCCGAGGAGGGCAACCGCATTGGCGAGCCAGTTGACCTTTTCTTTGTAGAGCCATTTGCCCCAGATGTTGCAGAGCACGATAATGCCCACCGCTAGAATGGGAAAGATCATGGCGTGCAGCAGCGGGGTAGAGACCTCCGTTGCCCAAATCATAAAAAATGTGCCCACGCCGTTCGCAATACCGCCGAGAATGCCGTATTGGACCTCAGCCTTTTTTGGAAGCCGTTTTTCCCCTGAGACATAGATTACCGTTTGAATGAAGGTCGCAGACAAGAAAACCATGGGCATGAACCATTGGTTCACGGCATCATCTAAATCAAACGAGAGGAGCAGGCCATTTGCTCCGGGAAAATTGACAAAGAGCGCACGCCACTGCAGAAAGCATAGAAATGCCAGGTGCATGAGGAAAGCGGCAGTGACAAACATCACCCATCGATGTTTTTTCTCCGACTGGGGCAAACCCCATCCGGCCCACACAAGAGCCATGACAACCAAAATAGAACCCACACCGTTCCACAACGTATACTCATAGCCGAACGCTGCTCCGAAGAGGAGGACCATCACAATCGTCGGCATCACCGTCGCAGAGTTAACGGCAGCAAAAGTCAAACCGGGAGGTCCCTGCTCTAATGACTTTCCGATAAAGGCCATCAGCCCGGCGGCAAAGATTCCTCCGGTGAGCCCAAACCCCGCCATACAATCGCTCCATGCATACTGGCCCGTGCGCACTGGATTTAATAAGACCATGACGAGAAAGACGATAAAAAACTGAATCATCAAATAGGCTCTGAAGGAGCCACCGCCGTCGATACTTTTACGCAAAAACAAATTAGACCCTGCAATGAACAGGGCAGCAACCAACATCAGCACTATGGCCATGAACCGATCCTCCTTTTGACATTCCCCCCAAAATATACCCACCGATTATTTTTTTGCGAGCGCTGAATTTGTTTGGAATACAAATAAAAATATTGAGAATGAATCTTGAAATAGGCTCCCATTGCACATGTCGGGGACACAGCACTTCGTGTCACGTGTCCCCTGCTGGCCCCCTTGAGCCTCACCTCGCTTCGCCAAAGCGCGTCCTCGTCGGGGGGCCGTACGGAGTACTAGCCCCCATGCCCCACCCCGAAGGTGCGGGCTCTCCTGTGGTGCACCTTTGCTTTGCGATCTGAGGCCATCGGCTGCTCGTGCGCTCGTTTCCCCGCCGGACTTCGTCTCGGGGCGGGGCCCCTTTCTTCGCGTCACTCGCAGAGCCATGTTGGAATGCGAAAGATAAACCTTTGGCCCGTGATTGATCTATACCTTTGCAAAACCTAATCAGTATTTTTGAACGACACGTCTAAAGTTTCATTATATTTCGGCTTTACTCGATTTAGTTTTTTTAAGAATCCATCGTAATCACCATCTTCACTTAATTTCATTACTGTAATTACAGAATCAAGGTGAGCAAGCAATTTTGGATGCCCGATATTTTCAGAAAGCTTTCTATGGAAGTGATATTTTTTATACCCCTTTTCTGACTTTGGAGTTTGTTTTTTCAGCTCTTCCAAAATACGTGGGGCAAGCCTTTTATATATGATATCATTCGTTATGTGACCAAAATAGCTTGGGTAATTTTGTCTTTTTTCTTTGTCTGCAGGAAAATCAATATCTCTTAAACGACATAGCTCTTCGTAAAACTCGACAGGAAATGTTTTAACCCACGGTCTCAATTCTTTAGCAATAAATTGTTCAAGTATCTTAGCTAGAGCATCAACCGCTCTATCTCTTTGGTATCCTGTGGCTTCATCAACTAAAGCAATAATGCCTACATGCGCCAGAGAGCGCATTATCAGTTTGGCTTTCGCCACTATTTTCTTCTGTCTAATTCCTAGATTTCCGCGTTCATCTGCATCCAACCAAACGTCGCAAATTTTCGGAATAATTTCGGCGCGAATTCCCCTAGCCAAACTCCCTCGTTCAGTACGGTAGTTTATTACAATCTCCTGCAAATCGCCCAAATGCTTTTCAACAAATGGCTTAAGATTTTTAAAAGATAGAAACTGAGGTAGATCTGCAGCAACGTCTTCTATTGAGCGATTTGCCGAAACCCAACCGCTATAATACATTCCCATTCCTTTCATAAAGTCTGTCTGTGTTAAGATCCTGCTGCCGTCAGACAAGACAGAACAAGGAAATTTCATAGCCCCAATGATCAGTTCTCCTGAATAGTCGGCCTGCGGTACATTTTTTTTCTTGTCCCACCTAGCATTTGCAGCCTTTTTCGCCACTGTTTTTCTTTCTTCGTCAGAAAGTTTAGCTGCGCGCGCGTAACCACCGACTGATTTCGTACTGTTTTTCATGCACACATCCTTGCTTGCATTTATATTTTGCATAGCATACATGCTTGCTGTTTTATTTTGCAAGCATCGCATTCAATCTGAACATAATGCTTGAGTGCTTCTCTTGAAATCGGCTACTCGTGCGCTCACTTCCCACCCCTAGCAGGGTGGGTCCCTTCTCGCGTCAACTCGCAGAGCGATTCTTGATATGCAGAGCCATCTCCCTTCACCTCTCCTTTGAACGGTGCGCTCGCCGCAATCCTGCCCCTTCAGGGGCGGGTTAGGCGGGCTGTCTTATGGCAAGAATCCTTAAACCGTCGGAGAATCTCGTCCCTTGAGGGACGAGTTCTTCAATATGCTGCAAAGCAATGTAGAGCCTGAGGTGAGTTTTCGCATTCAAATATGGCCCTGCGAGTTGACGCGAGAAGGGACCCGCCGGAAAAGGCCGAAGGCCCGGCGGGAAGTGAGCGCATGAGCAGCCGTTCGACTCAGATCGCACAGCAAAATCGCATACTCGTCGGGGATCAGTGCTCCGCACGGCCCCCCGACGAGTATGCGATTTTGCAAAGCGAGGTGAGGCGCAAGGTGGTCGCGGGAGGTGTGCTGAAAGACACACCATCCGACATGTCTATATAAATCCTTTTTCAAAAATCTTTTTTAATGCTCGGAGTCCTGGTTCTAAGAGAATTACTCCACGGAAAATTATGTCTTTGTGCTAGGATGCGAATTAGAGGGTGCCTGCAATTTAAGGTTCTGTCGATTTTGCGGTTCTTTTGAGCCGATTTTCGATCCAAATTCGAGGGGTAATATCAACATTCCGTATATTACCCCTCGAATTTGGATCGAAAATCGACCAAAATAATCCACAAAAGCGACGAACCCTTAATTTGCAGACACCCTCATATAACCTGGAGGTTTGAATGTTCCCGCGCATGGCTTGGTTTAGTCTCTTAGTGATGGCCCCCTTGCTGGGGGGAACTGCTTCCACGGACGAGATCCTTCAGCTCAGGCGGATTGGGGAATATTGGAAGGACAAGGACTATAAGACGGCGCAGGAGCAAATCGGCACTTTTCTCATTAACTTTCCGGATACGGAAAAAAAAGACGCCTTGCACACCATGCTGGGCGACACATATTTTTTTGAAAATGCCTATGTAGAGGCCGTAGCCTCTTACAGACAAGTAAGCAGCCTCGAATATCGGAAAAAAGTGTTCCACAACCAGCTCTACTCGCTCTTTGAGCTCAAAGATTACAACGGTGTGCTAAAAACAGCGGCTGCCTATTTCAAAGAAACCAAGGAGATCAAACCGGAAGAAAAGTTGAGCCTCCTGCTCTTTTTTGCAGAATCGCTCTACCGCGAAGCCAAAAATTTTACTAACGAAGAGAAAAAGGCCTTCTTTTATAAGAAAGCCAAGCACCACTATCAAAACCTACTGGGCACAAAATTTCATCTCGCCGCGCTCTTCCCCCTCGCTGAAATCCACCGCTACCTCAAAGAATACGACATGGCGATCTCCTATTATCTAGCGCTCGCGGAAAAACATCCCGCCGAGAAGGAAGACCTGGAATTCCAGGTCGTCCTTACCCAGATGCAGTTTGATCCTGAGCTCGCGCTCCAAAGTTTTGCGCGCATCGAAGGAAAGCATGCAGGCCTCGCCGCCTATCACCAGATGGCGCTTCTCTACCAAACCAAAAATTATGAGGCGATTTTACAAATCGATAAAGAACGGCAAAGGGCGATCCCTGAAGACAAAGCGGCGCTCGCCTCGTTCTTCATGGGAAGAAGTCATTACTTATTGAACAACTATCCGCAAGCAGCCTCCTTTTTAAGACAATCCCTCACATTCGTATTTTCCAACCCTGAAGAACAAAAGGCGGCCCTGCTTAGCCTCATCCTCTGCGCAAAAGAACTCAAAGACTATTCTCTGTTAACTAAGACTGCGGACCAGTTTGAGAAAGCGTTCCCCTCCGATGCGCAAACACCAAAAATCAAACTCCTTCATGCCCAGTTAGCCTTAGAAAAAGGGCGGCCCGAGGAAGCCATCGGCGACCTTCAAGAGATCTTGACCCATTACCCCGAGGCTCCATCCCGAGAAAAAATCGTCTATGATTTGGCCGTGCTCTTGGCCCGTGCCGGAGAGTGGGAAAAAAGCCGCGCCTTATTTTTGACCTATCTGACCGATTTCCCTAGCGGCGCAGAGATACGCTCCGTCTGGCGCCACGTCGCCAATTGTTCGCTCCAGCAGTACAAGCATGCACCCTCCGAGGAGACTCAACGCCTCTTCGCCCAAGATGTGCAGGGGCTCCTCGCACAGGAGCAGGCCCTCAGCCCCAAAGAAAGCCAAGAATATCGGCTGCTTCTTGCAAAAATCAACTATGACTTGAGGCAATATCATGCGGCGGCGGAGCAGCTCTCTGCATATCTCATCGATTATCACGACCACCCCAGCTTTAAAGAGGCAAGCTTTTTAAGCGCCTTGTGCGACGCAGAGCTGGCGCAAGATCCGCTCGTCTATATTGCGAGCGCAGAAAAAGCGCTCTTGCTCCAACCTGCATTTGAAGGCAGAGGCATTCTCCACCTGAAACTGTTCAATGCCTATTTATCCCTGGATCAAAAGACCCAAGCAGCGCAGCATCTTTTTGAGAGCATCTCCTCGGGATACGGCGGGGTCAAAAGAGAAAATAAACTATGGCTCGGGGATTACTATTACAAAGCCTTTAAAGAAAATCCTAAAAATATTCAGGCAAAACAGTGCGCGCTCCAAGTATATCAACACCTCTTCGATACGATCGATCTCTCCCTCGAAGCAGAAACATTAAAATATGCTGAGCTTCTGGAAGACAGCGAGCAAAAAATCGCCCTCCTCCAAAACCTGCTGAGCGCTCAGAAGCAACACCCGACTGAGCCATGGCAGTTTCAGCGGCTTGCCTACTTTCAGCTGGCAGAGGCCTATGAAGCGAGCAATCGAGTAGAAAAAGCTTTAGAGACTTATGAGCTCCTGATCACCACATCCGCCTATTCCCCCTCCTACCTCTCGAAAGCGGCGCTTCTCCAAAAAGCCCGTCTGCAATATGCTCATCTGAAACCTGAACAAAAAACAGAGAATGATCCACTCATGCGCGAGGTTTTAAATACACTCAAAGATTTGCAAGCGGTCAAGAAGAGCTCGTCGGAGCCTTTGCACATTCAGGCGGCCATCGAATATGCCAAAATGAAGGCCTCGATCTCCCACCCCTCCACGCGCCTGACCACGTCGCTTTACTTTCTCAGCCGTGTGAAGGAAGATTTTTCCTCTCCTGAGTATTTGTCTACCTTTGCCGAGTGCGAAGAAAAAAAAGCGCTATTTGACAGTTACTTAAGCCAGGTGGAGTCAGAAATTGCCGCTTTGAAAGAGTTAATTGCCTCAGTAGAAAGAAGGGCACCCGATCCTCATGAATAAAAAACCCTGGCTTCTCATCCACTGTTTTGCTGCCACGTTAGGGGTCCACAGCGCAGCCTTGCTCCTCTATTTGCAGTACCCTCACCTGTTCCAGCCCCAGCAAAGAGAGCGGGTGCACTCTCAGCAGCTCTTGCTATCCTGGGAAGCGGAAAGAAAAAACCAAGGGATTGAAGAAGCCTTCAATCAAATCCTTGCCCTCACGCCTCCCGAGCGGACCTATGAGAAGCATCAGCTTCCCGTGGAAACAGAACAGACCCCTCTTCCCGAAAAATCCCCGTCCATCGCTGTCCACCTTCTCACCCCGGCCCATGAAGAGTTCCGTTCTCATGCAGAGATTGCAATCGAGGACAATATCGCGTTAAGCGATGTCCAGTTAAAAACCCTCTCTCCCGCCCCCCTTCCAACCCTCGAAAAATCGGAATGTATACCGGTAGGGCAAGAAATCAGTTCCTGGGGCCTGTTGTTCGACGAAGAGGACCATCCCTTGCCAGCCGACCTCTCTTCCCCTGATGCAGAGAAGGCCGCTCTGTTTATTACGGAGGCACCTCCCCAAGCGCTCCCTGCCGACAACACAGTGTCCATTTCTCCACATTCTTTAGAAGAAGCTCCTCTCAATCTTTTCGATCCTCTCAAGCCCTATACCTCTTCCCTAGATACACCCGCCGCCGCGCCAAGCACAGACAAAGGATCCTACCCCCAAGCGAGCGCCTACGCCCTCATCGAAGATCTTCCGAAAGCCCCCTGGAGAGAGGCATTTCACGTCGACGTTAAGCTTCTTCCCCAAGAAAAAAACTTTCTCTTTTCCCTATCCCTTGCCCCCACCGCCGATCTTTCCCTTTCGAGGCTGAAGCAAAATTTCTTTTTCCTCATCGACCGCTCCAACTCCATTGAGAAGCACCGCTACCAAGTCTTCAAACGGGCCGTTCTCAAAGCGCTCTCCTTCCTACGCGTAGGAGACACGTTCAATATTTTCATCTTGGACCAAGAAATTGCACGGCTCAGCAATGACAATCTTGTGTTCAACCCGGCGACCCTGCAGCGGGCAGAGAGTTTCTTGGAGAAGCAAGCGCATGGGGGGCTTTTTTCCGCCACCGATATCTACGCCACCCTTGAAAAGCTGACTCCTTCTTCCACAAAAGATAATGAACTCTATACCGCGATCTTTCTCACAGACGGAGACTCGCTGATCAGTTCCAACAAACAACGCAAGACCATCCAGCGCTGGATGAACAAAAACGGCGGCAAGCTCGCCCTCTTCACCGCAGCGGTCGGCAAAGATAATAACCTGAGCCTGCTCGAGATGCTCAGCGCCTGTAACCGCGGCAGACTGCTCTATTCAGAAACCTATGCGGCCTTTCCACGAAAGCTCGCAAAGCTGGTCCACGATTTGCGCAACCCGATCGCGACCGATCTCCGCATCTCGGCAGTTTCAAGCAGCAAGAAGACCCTTGTGCTTTATCCCCCAGCTTCCTACGCTCCAAATTTATATGCCGACCAACCCTATCTTTTAACCGGATCGATGACCGAGCCCGCCGATTTCACCCTTCTCATCGAAGGCAAGCACAATGACCAGTGGATCAATCTAGAAAAAAAGATCTCCTTCCAAGGCGCGCAAAAAGGAGGCGCTCAACTTAAAATCGACTGGGCAAAGTCAAACGCCTACTTCAATTATGAAAAGTTCCTCCACTCGGGCAATGTCGCTTATCTTGACGAAGCGAAAGCCCTTCTCGCACCTCAATGAGCCTCCGCATTATCGGCGGAACGTTCCGCAATCGTCCGATCAAATCCCCAAAGGGAGACCGCACCCGCCCCACCTCAGCCCTCCTGCGCAAGGCGCTCTTCGACATCTGCCAACCCTTCATCGAAGGAGCTGCATTTCTTGATCTTTTTGCGGGAAGCGGCGCAATCGGCATCGAAGCGATCAGCCGCGGGGCCGCCCATGCAACCCTTGTCGACAAAGACAAACAGGCGCTGGATTGCATCCTTGCCAACCTCAAAACACTAGGCATCGAATCGGAATGTACAGTGATCGCCGGGGCGGCGCCAGCAGCCTTGAAGCGGCTCAAGAAGCCCTTCGACATCGTCTATATCGATCCGCCCTATGGCCAGGTGGAGATCGCTCCGCTCCTCGCCTTCTTTGACACAGAAGGCCTTTTGAACCCGGGCGCACATGTTTTTGTGGAGACCGACCGCGAGTTTGAGCCCCTTCCCCTCAAGCATCTGGTTTTTCGAGAAAAGAGGAAATATGGAAATTCCTTTTTATATGGCTTTCGCAACTACAGCTTCTGACCTTTGCTGTACTTGGTCTCGCTGGCGATTTCGCCCTTAGGAGAAAACATTTTCTTCGTCCCATCGAGCTCGTCGCGCACAAAGTTTTGAGCAAGGCGCGGTGTGCCATCGTCATAGAATTTGTTGAATTTCCCATGGCGCAAGCCCTCTTGGTACTCGGCTTCAAAGACGAGGATCCCTTGGGGATTCCACTCTTGGGTTAGGCCGTGCAGCTGTCCATTTTTATAACGGGAGACGGTGGCGAGCTTTCCATTATCGAAATAGCTCTTCTCCTCACCCTCTTTTAGATCGTTCACAAAAACGACCTCTTTACACACTTTCCCATTGGGATGATACTGCACTGTGGGCCCATTGCGCTGATCATTTTTGTACTCGGCCTTGATGAAGATGCGCCCCTTTTGATCATAGGCCTCGGCGACGCCTTCTTTGCGGCCTTTCGCAAAGTAGATGCGGGATACCTTATTGCCCGCTTCATTATACTCGATCGCTTCCCCGTCCAGCTGATTGTCAAGATAGTTCCCTTCGTAGGCCTTCACCTTGCCAAAAAATTTGTGGGGGGGATAGTAGACCTCGTGAAGCCCTTCTCGGCTATTGTCTTTGTAATGGAACACAATCTCTTTTTGATCTTGCGTTCTCTCAAAAAAGCGGCCCGACAGCTTGTCTTGCTCATAATGGCACTCCTCAACGAGGTTGCCCTCAGAGTCCCACACGGCTTTGACGCCATTTAGCTTTCCCTTGTCATACACGACAAGCGTTTGCGTGGCCCCATTGGGATAAAAACTGCGCTGCTCGCCATTCAGCTGGCCGGCATCATTATAGATGTAGTGGCGCGCAAGCTTGAGAACCTCTTTCTTTTGATCCTGCTCCTTGGGGAAATATTCTTTCTGCTCTCCGATAGGCTGTCCGTTTTTGTACTCTTTCACATAGCAGAGGCTGCCGTCTTCATACCATCCCTTGGACTGCCCCTCTAACAGGTTTTCCTTATAGTGAGCAATCGACTTGAGCTGTCCGCTTGCGTAAAATTCTTCAAATTTCCCGTTCCGCTTTCCATGATCAAACTCGACCGACTCTTTGAGTTTGTCTTTTCCATACCACAGGCGAACAAGACCGGTGGGCTGATCGGCAACGTAAGCGCCTTCCAAGACACAGACTCCGGCATCATTCCATTCCTTGAAAACCCCCTCCTTTTTCCCTTGAGTGAATGAGCCGCTGAACTTTAGATTCCCATTTTCAAACCACTCCTCTTCCTTCCCTTCTTTGACACCGGCTTTCAAGGCACACTTGATTTTGCTGTTTCCATTTTCATACCATTCTTGATAAGGCCCATCACATTTTTTATCGTTGTAAAACGTATGCAGCTTGATCTGGCCGGAGGAATAAAATTCTTTTTGCTCGCCGGCAAGCTCTCCATTATCGTAGTGGTAGTCGGTCTTCAGCTTCTCATTGTCATACCATTGCTTGAATTCGCCGTCATACTTGTCGCCGATCAGAAAATACTGCGCCGTTATTTGTCCTTGGGAATTGTACTCGACGATGAACTCTAATAGTGTTCCGTCCTTGTCATAGTTGGCAGCATAGGCAGTGACCCCATTATTATGGTTCAGCCAGTGTTTCCCCACTTTAATTCCCTGAATATACTCTCCCTCCCCGAGCAGGTTCCCCTCACCGGTGAAAAAGTGTTCCTTCCCGTGCTTTTTTCCATTTTTGTAGAGAACTTTGTAACTCTCCTTTCCGTTCGGGTGATATTTTAGGTGCATGCCGACAGGCTCGCCGTTCTTAAAATCTTGCACTTCTAAAATCGTCCGCGTCTCGTCATAGACCACAACAGCGGGATTTTTTCCATCCGAGTCCAGCTGGCCGTCGCGGAAGTTGCGGGTCGCCTTCAACGTTCCATCCATGTACCATTCTTGCGCTTTTCCATGAGGCTTCCCGTTGACATAGGGAATGGAGGAGGCCTTGGCCCCTTTGGGATGGTAGCGCACAAGCTCTCCAACGAGATTATCCTGTTCATATACACCTTCTTCAGCCTTGGCTCCATCTTCATAATAAGATACCATGCTACCCTGCCGTTTCCCTTCTTTGAAATTGGCAACGCCGCGCAACTGTCCATTGGGGTAAAAAACTTTGACTTCTCCATTTAGCAGCCCTTGATCATATGTGGCTGTTTTCTCTACTTTGCCGTCTTGAAAAAAGGTGAGGCTGAAGCCGTGGGGGACGGTCACGGATTTCCATTGAAGGCAGGCAGGAGAGGAGGGGTCGACGGTCACAAGGTCCGTCTCATTCTGCAATTGGCCATTGGGATAATAGGTGACTTGTTTCACCGCCAATGCGGGCTGATCTTTGATCTGCTCATAAAAAACAACTTTTCCGGGGACGCCATTGGGAAATGTCTCGACAATTTTCGGTTGCCAGTGAGGCTGACGGTTTTTTAGTGTCACATCGGCAGCGGCAGCTGCGAAAAGGTGATGGATACAGAGACAAAAAATTAAAATAAAGACTTTCATTTAATCCCCCAATTTTTTTGAGGAAGCTCTCAAAACTCGCCCTGAAGACAAAACAAGTTTTGTCCCCAGGGCGCGTCCCGAGAGCCTCATCTTTGCTCAAGGATATCTATTCAGGGATTAATTCACAACCTGACTAAAAAGAGCTTTTCCCGCTGTAGCGGGAAAAGCGAAATTGTTCAAAACTATTTCTTTACATAGCACCTCGATAGGCGCCTCCATTACACAAGTCGGGGACACCGCACTTCGTGTCGGGCGTCCCCGACATGATCTATGATGGCCACTTTTGTAATTTTAATTTTTTTTAATAGTCTGCTCCCTGACCAGTAAATGACAACACCCCGCGTATAGCGAGGTGTTGAATGAACAACAAGGGGAGTTCTTCTTCTTACATGAAGAAAGCAACCCAGCAAAGAATCAAACCCCATACGAGAGGGACGATTCCCACGCCTTTCATGAAGGAGTGGTTTGTCATGGTATGCTTGATCAACAATTGTGGGATAAAGAATACGAGGATACCGCGGACCAGAAATCCCCAGCCGAGCAATGTTAAGAATACGGAAACATTCCACATCCATACATTGTATTGGCTGATGATCGTTAAACCGACCAACAGGTTTATAAATCCGTTTAAATAAAAGGCTGCTGGGGTGCTTTTGAAGGATGCCATTACCTTAACGACATTTTCTCCATAAGCGAGCATCCAAAGGCCTAAAATTACTAATAATGGTCCAAAAATACTGGACAACCATACTGCGTTTTGCATCTTTCCTCCTGCAGGGTTAGATAATCAAAAGTGATACACACTTAACTTAACAGTAATGATTAAAGAATTATTTTGTCAATAAAAAGAATTTTAAGAATTTTAAGAAGTTAATTTTTTATAGGTCCCCATGAGTTCTGATTTAGCCAAAATGTGGCCTTGCATCGCCTTCTCAACCTCCTCTTTTGTAGCCCCTTGCGACAGGGAAAGAAGGGTGTCTAAGGCATAGAGCGTGAAGAAATATCGATGCTCTCGGTCGGGAGGGCAGGGGCCCTGATAGGCTATCCGATTTCCTGTTCCTTTTCCTAAAAGGCCGGGAGGCCGCGACCCCTCATCAATGGAACGGAGGGTGGAAGGGATATTAAAAAGGACCCAATGGACCCAGCGCCCATCTTTCCGAATGGTCGCGGGAACGTCGGGATCCTCCATGATGAGGCAGAGGCTTTTTGCCTCGCGGGGGGCGTCTTTGAACTCTAGGGGCGGGTTGATGTCTCTTCCTTCGCAGGTATATTTGGAAGGGATTTTTGCTCGATTGAGGAAGGCAGGGCTGGTGATTTGCATGGAAACTCCGGGAGTTGGGTAATATATTCTTCTTTTGGAGGATACCGATTACAAATTTTAATGTGTAGCGGCTCGCGCATATCGACCCAAATTTTTTCTGTTTCTGTCTGAAATTCAAGGACCCCATGGGGCTCGATTCTTCCGGAGGAGTAGATCTGAAGGGGAAGCTCTGTGAACGTTTTTCCATCCAAGAAGACCATCTGCGACCCGCTTAACAAAAAAGGGGCCGCCGAGCTTCCCACTTTCAGGGAGGGTTCCGATTTATTCTGATATTTCCACTCTTCTTTGTCCTTAAAAAGGCGGAGTTCCATATCTGCTCTGTGGGTCATCGCCAGCAGTTGGAGTTCTTTGAGTTGCGAGGTGAAATCACTGACGGCGAGATGAAAGCGATGGGTGGAAAGGGCATCCGCGATGCGCATTCCGATGGCCCCTGCCGCCACGCTCAAGATGAGGAGGCAGATCATGATCTCCAGGAGAGTAAAGGGCCTCGCTGTTTTCTTCATCCCTTAGATGCTTGATACTCAAGTAATTTTTTCGAGCGGACGATGAGATCCTCTCCCCCCGGAGTCTGGACGATTTCATAGGTTTGCCCCCATCCATCTTTCATTAACTTGTCCGGGTCCTTGACTATACCGGATTGCTTGAGGTAAAACCCAGGCCTTTCCTGAACATCTTTAATGCTTGCCCCCTTGGCAAGCGCGAGGCGGAGCAGATCGCCGACCTGTTCGATGCCGCGCTCCGATTTGAAGGCGCGCCCTTCATCCATGCTTCCTTTCATGTTATAGCTGATAACCCCGCCAATGAGACCGATCAAGAAGATGACGATCATGATCTCCATGAGGGTAAAGGCCATTTTTTTACGCTTTTTCATTTTATTTTTCCTTATCTCGACTTTGTACAATTTTGTAGCGGCATCTCCGAGAGAATTGCTGGCAAATTTCTTATTTCTTCGCTCATTTATAGCGCCTTCGGCTATTAATTTCGCGAAGAAATAAAAAATTTACAGAGCGCTTCCTCCAGATCTGCTCGCTAAAAATTGTACAAAGCCGAGCTTATGTTGAGAGAAATGAGCTGACATCCGTAAGAGGGAGCAGGACTGAGAGCAGGATCAGGCCGACCACGCCGCCTAAAATGAGCAGGATCGTTGGTTGAAGCAGGGCTGTCATTTGGGCCAGGTGGGTCTCCATCTCCTCGTCATAAATATCGGCAATGTTTTGCAGCATAGGCACCGTCTTTCCCGTCTCCTCGGCCAGCGCTAGCATGCGGGTCACGAGGGAGGGGATCAATGGCGATGATTTTAACTCATCGCTCAATTTTTTTCCTTCTCCAATCCGCTTTTCGGCATTGGCGATCACTTCTTCGAGGAGGGCCTGCTTCATCACTTTGCGAGAGAGGCTGAGGGAGGTAATCAGGGGGACGCCCCCCTGAAGGAGGACGGAGAGGGAGCGGCAAAAACGGATCAAGGCCGCCTGGATGATCAAGGTTTTAATGAGGGGGAGCTTTAACAATCCTCTTTCTAGAAACAGCCGCCCTTCGGGGTGTCGAAGGAAGAGGAAGGCGGAGGTGCCGAGGGCTGCGACGCCAAAGAGGAGAAAAGGCCACGCGGCGTTTACGAAGGTACTGAGCGCGAGGACGATGTGGGTGATCGGATGGAGCGGCCTGCCCTCAAAAAGATCACGCATCGAAGGAACGACAAAGAGGAGGAGGGAAAAAATTACGATCATGCAGAACGAACCCAAAAAGGCGGGATAGATGAGGGCGGAGATGAGCTGCTTGCGGAGCTTTTGCTGCTTATTGATGAGTGCGGAGAGCTGATCGAAAATTTGGGCAAGCGACCCGCTCTGCTCGGCGCTGGCGACCATGGAGAGGTAGATCTCATCAAACGTTTTGGGATAGCGCTTCAGAGAGGCGGAGAGGGAGGAGCCGCTTTTGAGCCGGTCGCAGAGGTCCAAAAAGAGGGAGTGGGACTTGTGGCGGCGGTATTTTTCTTCGAGGGTCAGCAGGCTTTCATAGACGGGAAGCCCGGCCCTGAGGAGCTGGCCCAATTCTTTCGTAAAGGAGAGGAGGAGGGTTCGATCTAGGCCGATCTCTTTTTTATTGTCTTTGAGAAGACCGATGGAGGTGACCATCACCTTCTGCTTGCGGAGCCTCTCTTTGGCAACGCTCTCAGAATCGGCATCGATGACGCCTGCGGTGGCCCTTCCGGTCTCTGCGAGGGCTTTGTAACGAAATAGGGGCATTAGATCTCCTCGCACCCGCGGGTGACGCGGAGCACTTCGGCGCTGGTCGTGATCCCGTCTTTGACGAGATAGGCGCCCTCTTCTCTTAAGCCGCTCATGCCGCATGCCAGGGCGACTTTTTGCAATTCTAGGGCATCGGCGCTGCGCAGCAGCTGACGCTTGATAGGACTGCTGAGATACATTAGCTCGTAGATGCCGTGGCGGCCGCGGTAGCCAAGTCCATAGCAGTGGGGGCAGCCGGCGCCTTTGTAGAGGACTTTCTCCGTTAATCCGAGTTCTTTGAGCTCCCGCTCAGAAGGTTCATAGGGGGTTTTGCAATGGACGCACACGGTGCGCACGAGCCGCTGGGCCAGCACGGCAACAACAGAGGAGGAGAGCAGGTAGGGCTCAATCCCCATATCGACAAGGCGGGTCAGGGCGGAAGGGGCATCGTTGGTGTGCAAGGTGCTGAGGACAAGGTGCCCGGTGAGAGAGGCCTGGATCGCAATTTCGGCGGTCTCTTTATCGCGGATCTCTCCGATCATGATGACATCGGGATCCTGGCGCAAGATGTGGCGCAGGCCTGTGGCGAAGTCGAGATGGATTTTCGCATTCACTCCGATTTGCGCCATTCCCTGCAGCTTATACTCGACCGGGTCCTCAATGGTCATAATATTGGTCTCCGATGAATTGATCTCAGAGATCGCGCTATAGAGGGTGGTAGTCTTTCCGCTGCCCGTCGGCCCGGTAACGAGGACGATCCCTTCGTTGAGGCGGATCACTTTTTTGAACGCCTCCAAGGTGGGGGCCCGCATGCCTAGTTTATTAAGGCCGACGAGAACGTTGCTCTTATCCAAAATGCGGAGGACGATCCTCTCGCCAAAGGCAACGGGGACGGTGCTGACCCGAAAGTCGATCTGGCGGCCGCCCATCTTCAATTTGATCCTGCCATCCTGCGGCAGCCGGTGCTCGGCGATGTCGAGCTTGGCCATCACTTTGATCCTGGTGATCAATTGGGACTGATACTCTTTAGGAGGAGCATGGCGCATTTGAAGAACGCCGTCGATCCGGTAGCGGACGCCGATCCCGGTTTCCAAAGGCTCGAAGTGGACATCGGAGGCTCCTTGCTGGATCGCTTCGATGAGCATGACGTTGAGCATTCGAATGACGGACGAGTCGGTCTTTTGCTCGAGAAGGTCGTAGCCGTCTTCCTCTTCTTCCGGCTGGGACAGCGGATCGCCTTGCAAGCTCGCAATCAGCTGCGAAGCAACATCTTCTTTCTGGTGGTAGCACTTTTCGATGGCCTCTTCCAAAAGCAATTTCGAAGCGCAGACTTCTCTGACCTCAAGCCCCGTCAGGCACCGTACATCTTCGACGGCTTCTAAATCGAGCGGGTTGGAGATGGCGACGAGGAGCACCCCCTCTACTTCATCCAGGGGGAGGACGACCTTGTGTTTCGCAAGGGCGTAGGGGATTCTCTGGACCTTCTCTTTGACAAAGGGATAATTTAAAAGGTCTGTGACTTGTGGAATTCCAAAGTCGTTCATCCGTCCTCCGGCGGAAACCCGGCCCTTAAGGGCAGGGTATTTCAAAAAGATGGCTTGGGAAGAGGACGAAGCCTCGCTCCCCAAGTCGCAGTAACAATCCCCGGCCTTAAGGCCGGGGTTACTGCTTGTAATTCCAAAACATTTTCATGCTCTGTCTAAAGAAGCAGGCCTGGTCGTTCTTCCTAGCTTCGACGAGGCAATCCAAGAACTCGGGAATGTCGCCCGGCCTTTGTTTGAGCGTCTCGGTCCGGAGCCTTTCTAAGTCCTCTTTGGGATCGGTGATGATTGTGGGGGTGATGAAAATGAACATCTCCGTGTTATGGTCGGTCAGCTTTGAGGTGCCGAACAACTTGCCAATCACAGGAAGTTCCCCGAGAAAGGGCACTTTCTCCTGATTATCGTGTGTGATCTTCTTGCGGAGTCCCCCTAAAATTACGGTCTCACCATCGGCGACTCGGACCTCGTTTTCCACATTTCGCCGGTCGACGTGGGGACGATCATCATGTTTAGAGCGGGGAGTGTCGAACGTGATGTTCGTCTGCAGGGTCACAAATCCCGACTCTTCATCCTCGGCAGGCGGGTGGACGGTCGGGGTGACAACGATCGTGATCCCGTACTGGGCCCTGGAGTAAGATTTTTCAGGGACGTTGATGCCGTTGGTCCCCACGACCGGAACGGCGCCGTTGTTAATGGAAAGCTCCTCTACAATTTTAATGGTCGCCGGGGTCTGGTTGACGGTGGTGACGGAGGGGGCGGCATTGAGCTGCACATCTTCCTGCGTCATCAAGAAATTATAAGCAAGATCAAAGGCAGGGAAGTGTTTCGAGTGCTTGGCGCCAAAGATAAATTGGAAGATTCCCGACCCATGCAATGTCTTCTCTTTATCCCTCACTCCTAAAAAGGAGCTGTTAAATTCGACATGATTATGTTTAGAGCCGATCTTGAGCAAGTTAAGCCCGAAGCTGGTGTCGTCATTGAACTGCTTTTCGAAGAGGAGCACTTCGATCTGCACCATCCGTTTGGGGACGTCGAGCCTGCGGAGAAGCTCCTTAATTTTTACAAGAGCATCCCGGCGCACGACCATGAGCAGGGTCCCTGTCTTTGGATCGGGTATAAAGTGGTCCACTCCTTCATCAATCTCAAGCGCAGCATGGGTCCCTTGATTAATTTGTGGAGGGGTAACGACCAGCGGTGGGACTTGGGGATAGCCATCTGGAGGCGTCTTGACGGGCCCTGTCGAATTGTATACGTAATCGGCGCTCTCCTGATTTTCTCCGGGCATGCTGAGCAAGGAAGCATAGACCTTTTCGAGGACTTTGGCCAGATCTGTAGGGTCGCTGTGGCGGCAGGTGTATAGATAGACCGTCATTTCTGTTGGATCTTGGAGCTGTTCTTCTGTGTTTTTGACGATCTGTTCAGCGCGGTCTACAACATGCAGGGGGCCGATGAGAACGATCGCGTTTCCATGCGGCAGAGGAAAGAGGCTAAGACCGTCGCCATCGACTTTGGCGAAGGGAGGTCTGGCTTTGTCCATTGCTTCCCCAAAAAAAGAGGTCAAAATCTTTTCCATCTCTTTGACGCCCATCTTGGAGACGGTAACGACACGCGAGACTTTGCCTTTGTTGCTCTCCCACACAGTGTTATAGAGGGAGAGAAGTTTTTCTACCTCTTCCTTTGAGGAGACGACGGCGATCTTGCTCCCGACTTGATAGACGAAGGTCTGCTTAGCATCGGAAAATCGCTCCATGAATTGAAAGACGCTCTTCACATGTTCGACGGGAGGAGAGAGGACATAGAACACCCGGGAATTGGAGGGGGCCCACTGCAGATCTTCGGGCTTCGAAGCGATTGCCTGCACGGCTGCGGGGTCCTGTTTAAAAATGAAGAGCTGGCGGGTATAACTGCCCAGCCGCTTCACCCCAATTCCATTGTGGGATAGAATAATTTCCAGCACATCGCTCCAAGACTCCCGAGGGATTGGAATGCTCGAATGCATGTTGAGCTTAAGCGAAGACATTTCGGGAGGAATGACATAGAGGTAGTCCATGGCGCCATACTCCATGACGAGCTGGGCCAGGGTTGTCTCCTCTTGGTCCCATAAGGCAAACCCTTCTTCCTCCTTCTTCGCGTCGGCAATGGCACTCTCGCGCCAGAGCTTCTCTTGCCTCATCATCTCTTGCTTGATCTGGTTAACCTGGGCCAGGAGCCTTTTGAATTCTTCTTCGGGAGCTTTATTTTCATTGAGAACGGCGACCTCGCGGTAACAATTTTCCAGCTGGACGCGCAGATTTGCGATGAGTTGATTGACAAGCCCGATTTCTTTGTCGGAGGTATGCTCCTTACGGACCATTCCTGCTTTTTTTTCTTCAATGGTCTCTGCGAACCCAACGGTGGACACTAAACATGCTAGTAGAATTAGGCGGTTCATTTCTTCTTATCCATTTCTTTGGGTTTCTTAGCGGCTGTGATGGGGATGACGATGGGCTGCACCTGTGTGCGCATAGGGTCAAATAAATGCCCTAAAAGGGTCGTCTTGCCCCCCTCCTTTTTTACGCCGTCGAAAATAAACAGCTCCCCTCGGAGCTTATGCTGTAAACAGTTTTCAATATCTTCCAAGCTTTTCAGTTTATGCCACCCTTGAGATGATCTCAAGAGCCAGTCGCCTTTTTTTAAGATAAGGCGCCGTTTCCCCATGGCGCAGGTCACAGCCGACGAGGTCCTGAGCCGCACGGAAGAAATCAATTCTTCGGTTTTAAACTGCATTTTAGGCGGCGACTCTTTTTCCCATTTCATCTCTAGGGGATAAAAACCGGATACATCCCACGCCTCCACCTCAATCTGAGAATTGCGGTACGGCCCGATGCGGGCCAAAGGAAGTTTTGGAGAGGCATCTTCCAGAGAGATGGAGGCCCACTTTCCCTCTATCCAGCTCAAATAATCTCCCTGCCCCACGAAGCATATATTTCCTTCAGGAAACTCGATTTTTTGCTTTTCCTGAAAGGACTTAAACTCCATACCGCCATACTGCTGCATAAGCAGGTCAGCCCCCCAGCATTTGGCGCCTTTGATACTTTTGAAGAAGGGCTCCTCGCGGGACCCTTTTTTA
>JABDEH010000003.1 GCA_013287215.1 Chlamydiota bacterium | reverse complement strand
ATTGCCCTATGCCGCGAAAACGACATCCCGATTGTTGTCTTTAATTTATTTGAAAAAGGTGCCATGCTAAAAGCCGTCTGCCAGAAAGAGGGCGGCACGATCGTTATGGGAGGCTAAGATGAATATCACAGATCAAACAAAACAGATGATGCAGGCAACTCTTGACCACTACAAGCAAGAGTTGAAAAATTTACGCAGCAACCGCGCCAATCCCGGCATGCTGGACAACGTCCAAGTCGAAGTGTATGGGTCGCAGATGCGGCTCCGCGACGTTGCCAACGTCACAGCCCCGGAAGCCAGGCAGCTCCTCATTACCCCCTTCGATCCCCAAACCGCCGGGTCAATTTCCAAGGGCATTGAGAAGGCCAACCTCAACCTCCAGCCGATCCTTGACGGCCATGTGGTCCGCATCAATGTACCTCCCATGGACGAGCACATGCGCAAAGAGATCGTGAAGCTGGCCAAGAAAAAAGCAGAAGATTCTAAAATCGTCGTCCGTGAAGTGCGCCGCAAAAATAACGAGACAGCCCGCAAACAAAAAACCGACAACTTAATGACAGAAGACGTACTAAAAAAGACAGAAAAGACGATTCAAGAATTAACCGATCAATATTGCCGCGACATTGACAACCTCTTTACCGCAAAAGAAAAAGAGGTTATGACGGTTTGAGCTTGAAAGAAAAGCCAAGCGCCGAATAAAATAACGCCACTGTTGGTGGCCCCATCGTCTAGCCCGGTCTAGGACATCAGATTTTCATTCTGGTAACAGGGGTTCGAATCCCCTTGGGGTCACATTTTGAGACTTTAGCTCAGTTGGTAGAGCACCTCACTTTTAATGAGGGGGTCGATGGTTCGAGTCCATCAAGTCTCAACGACAAAAACGCCCATCCTTTGGATGGGCTTTTTTTTGTCGTTGAGACTTGAGCAAGCCCGGGGGGCTTGCGTATGGACTCGAAGTGAAGCTCGCTTGCGAGCGAACCGGCTTTCGGGACGGCGCAGCGAAGCTGGCCGCCAGAAAGGAGTCCATCTTGGAAGGATTCTGTTTCCGACTCTAATTCAAAACAACCATATTGAACTGGCCCGTGGGGAAGTCCATCAACTCTTATTTCCCTACCAATTTACACAGTCATATTTGATCACTATCAATATCAGTTTTTTTGAAAATTTCCTCTAATAGGATTACAAGTACTTTTCAAAATATTTTGTACAAACCTGGTCGCAATATTCGGTTTTGAACCAGTTTTCAACAGTTCAAGAGGAAGAGGCTGGAAGTATGTAGAGGAAAGGGAGAACACCACTAATCTTTTGAGCCTTAAATGACCTCAAAGTTGGATACGTCTTTGAGATCTGAACATCTAGGCTTTTCAGATAGGATACCGGAAATGCGAATGTATCGATTGCTCTTGTGAGCATCGCAGGCAACTGAGTAGAACTCGGACCCAAAGGTTACTTTGGCTTTAACTTGCTGATCATCCATCATGAGTACTAAAGTTGCTTCACCTTGCATACTTCCCTGTTCATCGGCCTCTCCATGCAGCACCAAGATTTTGCCGATAAACTCATTTTGCTTTACTTCGGCTGGCGGTTTCAATTTTTGCCCTAAACGGGTAATTAAGGGATTATAGTGATCCAAAATTGCCACTTTTGTTGGGATGTTTTTGCTAACGGGAATTTCAGAAGACCACTTCATTTCGAAATCGAATTGAATAGGATTTTCATCGGGCTTCATTTCGGCAAGGCCTAGGCATAAATTCGCATTTAAAAGAGGGTCTGTATTTTCTACCGGGAGATCAGCATGTTCGCTCAGCTCAACCACTCGATTAAGAGATGCCATCAAATATTCTGTCACTTTTCTAGAAAATGGAGGTCCCTGATCGCCGGGCTCTTCTTCCAGCGGGAGTTGCACAGTTAAAATATAACTTCCGAGTTCGGCACACCCAGCTCTGCAGCTCTTTATCCACTGCTCGGTAGCTGCTGAATATAGTCGCTTAAAATAAGGTTTCGGACTGCGAACTGATCTGGCAGCAGCCAACAATACTTTTCTAACTCCTTCCTCAATGATCCCTTTATCAAGGTATGAGATGAAACCATTGCCTACGCGATCTCCTTTAATCCTGATTCGCAAAATATCCCATTTTTGAAAAAGTAATTCCTCTAGGACAGCTTTTTCTGAGCTTTGTTCGTATTTCGCAAAAAGTTGAATGGCTTCTTGGACTCTTTGATAATAATCAGCATAAGTGCGGTCTCTCGGCAGTAGAATTTCTTCCTCTTGATCCAATATAATTTTTCTGAGGACGGCAATATCAGGCTCAGATTCCATAAGTGTCCAGCCCTTATTTTTAAGGAATTCGATCAGGGGTTCAGAAAACAGCTCACTGTCAGCATGATACATATGTAAATTCCTCTCTATTTGCCGCAGCTATCATCCATTGCTGTATTGCTTCCTCTGTAATAATTTGAGAGGCAGGCAATGGAATCGATACACTTGTTTGACTGTTAGTAGCATCCATTCCTTTCAAGCACATCCAGTAACCCTTCGCATAGAGTAGTATCTTTTCGGCATCTTGATCAATCCACTTACCTCGTTGTAAAAATACAACACCCAATATTTTTGGTACCATGGTTGTTTTACGAAGGTCGTCATAGTTTTTTTTAGATAAACGAAATGGATTAGGATCTCCAGTGTATTCTTGTTCCGTTGCCTTCAATTGCACATCTATTTTAGGCGACAGAATACTTCCTTTTGAACCAGGGATCTTTCCCCTCGCGCAAATCGTTGCATCCACGCTGTCCATGTCGATAGTAGTTCGTTCCAGAGCATACCCCAAACGCGTTACCAACGCATGAAGAAATATGAAACTTACCTCTTGCTTAATTCCGTTTCCTGTCAGCATCTGCCCCATAAAATCAAAGACTTTAGCTTACGCAATATTATTTTGAAAGATCAAATTTGGCCTTGATTGCTCCCCAGCCCAATGGTCATCCATTCGTACAAAACGCGACAAAAAAACATACGTAACCATCCGATTATAAACGACTTTGAATTGTGCACGGATTGTGCATGAGAATTGCCGTCTCTAATTACGCCTATTTGACATTCCAGTTTTTTGCCCTCTGTGTTACACTGGGCACACGTTTCAAGATTTTCTTTACGGTCATATATGAAAACCACACCGGCAAACACAAAAAAGCTTATAGTTTTTCTTTGGAAATTTCTGCGCCTTCAGCGCTGGAAGTTTTTCTTTATTTTTTTTCTTTCGTTGACCTGGTCCGTGGATGCGACCGTATGGCCCTATCTTCTTCGGCTGGTTATCGATACGTTCACGCAGTTTGATGCGGACAGGGCGGCTGTCTGGCCCGCGTTAAAATGGCTGCTGATCTCGGGAGCTTGCCTGCTGGTGTTCGTAGAGGCTGCCTATCGCGCCAGAGACTTTATCAGCGCGCGCGCTTTTCCTCAAATGGAAGCCGATATCCGGATGGCGATGTTCGACCATATTCAACACCATTCGCCAAGATATTTCAATGAACACTTTGCCGGAAGCCTATCGAACAAAGTCAGTGATATGACCACACAAGCGACACTGCTTTTGCAGAATTTGACGATGTTTATTCCTGCTGTCGCCACCTCCATTCTCTCGATTATATTTTTTTATGAGGTCAATCCTCTGTTTGCCATGATCCTAGGAGGTTGGATTGTATTACACTTAGGCATTTGTTTCGCGTTCACCAAGAAGTGCGCTCACTATTCTAATATCCATGGAGAGGCGCGCAGCTCCCTTGCGGGGAAAATTGTGGATAGCTTGACCAATAACTTCACTGTGAACCTCTTCTTTCGTTTCCGATTTGAAAAGCGGCAAATCGCTACCTATCAAAAGGACGAGCAGCATAAAAACTATTTGGCGCGGCGCTATGTCGCTTGGATGTTTTTATGCCTTTCGATCCTGTTTCTTGGGGGCGCCTTTAGTATCAACGGATTCATGATCACGCGTTGGATGCAAGGAAGCTTAACCACCGGTGAAATCATCCAGATTTTCAATACCACCTGGAATGTGATCATGGTCTTGTGGTTCACCGGCGAGATCATCCCTCAATTTTTTCAATCGCTCGGCATTGCAGGCCAGGCGCTTTCTGTTATGGAGGACCCACAAGATCTTCTCGATACGCCGCGTGCGGTCCCGCTCGCTGTCGGTAAAGGGGAAATCATCTTTGAAAATGTCTCCTTCCACTATGGAGAGAAGCAGCTCTTTCAAAATAAGGCTGTTCATATTCAAGCCGGTGAAAATGTAGGACTCGTCGGGTATTCAGGGGCCGGTAAATCAACCTTTGTGAACTTGATTTTGCGCTTTTATCCTTTGGAAAAAGGGAGAATTTTAATCGATGGTCAAGATATCGCCTGTGTGACCCTTGAGTCGCTGCGCCAGCAAGTCGCGCTCATTCCCCAGGATCCCGTGTTGTTTCACAGATCGCTACTTGATAATATTCGTTATGGCCGCACCGAGGCGTCAAAAGAAGAGGTGATCGCTGTGGCGAAGCTGGCGCACTGCGATGAGTTTATCAGAAGATGTCCTGAAGGTTACGACTCTTTGGTCGGCGAGCGCGGCACCAAACTCTCCGGGGGAGAACGGCAGAGGATTGCGATTGCGCGCGCGATGCTCACAACCGCACCGATTTTAATTCTCGACGAAGCCACCTCGGCTCTTGATTCAGTCACAGAAAGGTTCATCCAGGATGGGTTGGAAAAGCTCATGGAAAATCGAACAACGCTCGTGATCGCCCACCGATTATCCACGCTTGCCAAGATGGACCGGATCTTAGTCTTTGACCAAGGGAAAATCGTGGAGCAGGGGTCTCATCTCGAACTCTTGGCTAAAGAGGGACACTATCAACGGATGTGGCAGATGCAGGCCGGCGGCTTTTTGCCTTCCTAAACAACTGACCAGCATTAGATTATGTCGCCAAATAATCGAGCTGACCGCTCTTCAACTAAATGTAGATATGCATTTTTCTTTGGTTCCGACAGGAACGAAATACCGATTAATTTTTTCCACTCGGGCAAAGATGAGTGTAGGCTGTCGAGAATCTCTTTAATACTGGCATCGCTCAAGCCTAGACGTTCTTTGCCAAAATAATCGATCAAATCAGATTTTTTTAGGTTGGATTTTTTGCCATTGAGGGAAAGGGCGATTTCTTCTTTTGTTTTCATAACGATGGATGAATTAACCAAATCATAAGCTGGAGATAACTCTGTGATTCCATCTTTAGTGATGAGAGAGAAATTTTTGAGGTGCATGTCCTCGTTTCCGACCAAAAAATTGAATAGGGTTAGGCGGAACAGTTTCTCCTTTTCAATGAGAGGAAATGTACAAAATCGATCGATGACCGTGCAGATTTTCTCCATACTAGAATCATATTTTTTTTCTCGCGGTAGACCTAGGAGTTGCCCAAAATCTTCTACATGAATCCTTTTTTTTGGCGCACGGTCGAATCGTTCAATGAAATAAACAAGAGAATGATCCTTTGCGTAGATCATTCCATGTTTCGGAATGTTGATGAGCGCATGTTTGGCCAATTTCATCGTTAGATCTTCGTTTTGCGGAAGCTCAGCGTAGAGAGCTCTTGGAAGCTTCAGTAAAAAAGCCCCTCCAGAACGGACAACTTCAAAGATTTCATCTTGGATGTTTAATTTGGCTCCAAGTTTTGGTTGAACACCCGAAAAGGAAAGTTTATCTGAGTAGTCGAGCAATAATTCTAATTGTTTTGCTTCTCCATAAGGAAAATCTTTGAGATTATTCAGTTTTGGTGAAAGAATACGAAGGCCCTCTTTAGAATAGCGGCCAGATTTTATGGGTAAATAGGTGATGGGGCATCGATTCATAGAGACCTCTCGACGGTCACGTCTCCAACTAATTCTTTGCCGAGGCGCATCAATTGTTCAAATAGATCATCGCTATCGATTTTCGTTTTTTTTAAGAAGGCTTCCAACATCATCCCCTCCGGGAGAAACCCTTCAAAAAAAACGGGGAAGCGATCAAAGTAATAAATTTTTTGTGTTGTGGGCATGGTCAAGCTAATAGAAGGTCCTATATAGTCCATGAGATAATGGAATTCATACTGTGTTCTTTTTTCCATTTCAATTAGGTAACCGGCCAAAACCTTGTTCACAAATACGTTAGCTTTTTTCATTTTCTGCCTGATTAAAGAGGTGCATGATAGGGCTTTGCGGGATCAGTTGAATATTTAAAACATATAAGACCGCCAATAAAGTGGAAACCTGGATACTGTCTTTGCCTTTTTCGATGTCGAAAACCGCCGTTTTCCCAACGCCTGCCAATTTGGCTAATTTTGCTTGGGTAAGTTTCGCCTTTTTGCGATGAAATCTAACGATTCTCGCAATGTTAAAAGTAGGAAATTGCTTCATTTTACCGTCCTAACAGGAAAAATAGCAGAAAATCAGTATTCATGCTAGGAAAAAAGAGGAAATCATCTGCTTTTTACTGTTAAAGCAGTAAAATCAGTATTTTGGATGGTTGGCCATTCCGATCGAATTGAAGAGAGGTGTAATTAATTACATATTTTTAATGCTTTTAATTGATTTATAAGTATTATTTATCTATAATTGTTTCTGTAAAAACAATAGCGGAGAATAGATATGTCAATGGTTTGTTTCGGCGGGAACAATCAGAATCAACAGGTTTGGAAATTAATAGAAGATAAGTTTGATAGTTTATCATCCCAGGACGAATTTTGGGCAAACACCCTGCGACAACTTCCGGTCCAAGCAAAAAGCGGAATGGAGATCAAGGATCAGGTTGTGAGTTTTTACCATAAAGTGAGAAATGGTTTTGAAGACAGATGTGCCATATTCAAAAAGACAAAAAAAGATTTATGCGATCAATCTATGAGCGCAGTCAATGAAGAGCATCGGCTGTTCCGCTTATGGCTCGACTCATTTGGCCAAAATGATAGTTCTCGCGATCAACTACTTCTTGACAGCGAAGCCCATAAGGCTATTCATGAAGAAGCCATGAGGCAACTGGAAGATCTCCGTCCGAATCTTGTTAAGGATCCGATAACAAAACTTTTCACCCATTGCATACTTGTGGCTCATGGCAAGGCGCACTTATCACGTTTATACAATGCCGATTGGCAAAAATATTTTCCAAAAGAATGACGACTCTCATATGCAATGAAACTTCAGGGCATCAGCGCTGCTATGACGAACGCTCGTTTTAGAGCGTTTGTCACACCCCGGATGTAACGATCGAACCGGTTAGGTTTGTTTGTTTCAACAGGTCGATGATCGATTCGGCGACTTTTTCCGGAGGAAGTAGAGTGTCTGCAGCTTCGTCGGGGAAGCACGCCTGGCGCATCGCCGTGTTGGTGCGTTGAGGGACGACGACGTTGACGCGGAGGTCGGGGCGCTCCTCGGCTAAAGCTTGAGAAAAATTCACGACGCCGGCCTTTGCTGAAGAATAGATGGCGTATCCTTTTCTGCCGCGGGCATACGAGGAGGAGGCGATGTTGACGATGTGGCCGCCCTCTTTTACCTCTGCCCATTTGCAGCTAAAAATGAGCCCGGTTAAATTGACCGAGATCATGGTCTGGATCTCTTGGGCGGAAAGGGATTTTAGATCGCCGACTTTTAGTAGCCCTAAGCTGTTGATCAATCCGTCAATGGGGCCCACCGTCTCAAACAACTGCCGCGCTTCCTCTTCGGAGGTGAGATCCGCGGCAAATTCTTTTGCGCTTCTGGAAATAACGACCGGGATCGCTCCCTCTTTGGTTAGTAAGGCGCAGATCGCTTGGCCAATGCCGCCGGTCCCGCCTGTGATGGCGATTCGTTTTCCATGGAGTGAGCGCTGAGAGGAGAAAGGTGTTTGGGTTTGTTTCAAGCGGAAGAGCTGCTCAGCGATGAAGAGGTCAAGCTCTGTCGTGATTTTCAGATTGTGCTCGTCGCCCGCAACGATGAACACGTTTTTTCCCTGGGCGAGCATGAGCTGGCAATCATCGGAGGCGTTGACAAGGGTAGTGGATTCATGAGCTTGCAGAATGGAGGCATAGTCAAAGCTTTGCGGGGTCTGTCCGCGCAAATAATGCGTGCGCACAGGGATATCGTCGATGAGGGCGCCTGAGGTGGAGTGGACGATGGTGTCTGCAGAAGGGATGCAGGTGTCGACCGCGCCGTGGAGTTTTACAGCAGCGGCATGCGCGTGCAAAATGTTCTTGGAGATGAAGGGGCGCACGGCGTCGTGGATCACGACGTAGTCGGAAGCGGGGCAGGCGAGCAGGGCGAGGTGGGAAGAGCGCTGCCGTGTCTCTCCGCCGACGATGACCTTAATGCGGGAGGAGTTGTAGGGGATGAGATCAGATTCCACGGAGCTGATCCAGTCCGGGTGGCAGGCGAGGAGGATTTGATCAAAGAGCTCTGTCTCTAGGAAACGCTCCAGGGTGTAGAGATAGATTTTTTTGCCCGAAATGCGGTGGAACTGTTTGGGATGGGGGCTGCCAAAGCGGAGGCCGCTGCCGCCCATGAGTAAGATGGCTGTGATCATAAGCATAATATAATATAGGCGGGAAAAGAAAAGGAGGCCTAAATACTTCTTTTAGGCCTCCTCAGCAAGATACTCAAACAAGGAACAAATTTAGAACCCGAACTCAAAACCACCGGTGACGCCGTAGGTGCTCAAGTCGCCGATTGTGGCTCTTGAAACAGGACGGCTATTTGTATCATATTCATAGTTGCGGAATTGATTCTGCCCAAAGAAGTGGTGCTGTTCAAATCCGATACGGAATGCGATATGATAGGCTTCATCGCAGGTGAGCTTGTCCCAACGGAGGCCGAGAGCAAGATCGGTGATCGCTCTTGCTACGCTGAGATGGTCTTTTGTGTCATGATCCGTCTCTATGGCTACAGAGACTGCAGGAGGAAGTTGTGTGGAATCTTGATCATAGCGGACGTGAAAACGACCGGGTAAGAGGGAGATCGCAGCATTGGCATAAATACCCCAACCGCAGCCTAGGCTCCATAGCGTGTTCATCCCTGCGCGAATTCCGAGCCCCCAGAAACGGCATCGTTGTTCGATATCAAAGACGGTAGAATCAGCTCCAGTAGGAAGTAATAAGGCATAACGGTTGTTGAATTTTTGATCGATCCAACCGCTTCGCAGGCCAGTAAAGGGACGGAGGGTGAGCCATTTGCTGACAAAAAACTCTCTGCCGAGTTCTAAGTCGAGCAGGTTGAGCTTCAAATTCCAGCGTGTCTTAGCTTTTTGGATATTCGTGATCGGCCCGTTCGCTGAATTGCTTCCGACGTTTGCGAACATCGTTGTGACGCCGGGACCGGGAGCAGGATCGCCTAAGCCCATATCAATAGCAACCGGAGGATTCACACGATTCTCTCTATGGTCGCGGGAGGTGAAGCGGACCCAATTGAGATAGAGGTCCCAACCATCATGCGGCATGTTGTAACCGACGCCGACGCGGAAGCCCCATTTCCATTTAAAGTCGGGATTGAGGACTCTGCCATCATCTAAATCGTGATTGGTGTCTTGAAATGTTTCTTCGGCAAATTCAAGACCGTCTTCCGCGGCTCTCCAGAGAAGAGCGTCTGCAGTAAAGAACAGGTCGGCGCCGTCTTTCACATCGGGCCTTGCAGGAGGAGTGACGCGGTTGTTGCCTTCTTTTCTCTGCTCAAGACTTTTTACGCGTTGTTTGAGCGCCATGATCTCTGCGTCTGTGTCGGCATGGACGTAACTGGAACAGGCAATCAGCGTTGTCGCTAATGCAAATGTGATCTTCTTTATCATAACTCCACCTGGTTTTGGTTTGTGAGTTAAGGGATAAACGATTTCGCAATTAAGTTCAAGCGTTTTGTCAGGATCGTCTAGTGCTCCTCAAGGTGCACTAGATGGCAATCTGGATTTTTGTTGAATGGGAACGGAGAAATTCGGCCCGTTTGCGGGCTAGATCGTTTGGGTCGAGTGTTTTTTCTTGGAAAGCGAACGCAAGATGCGCGCGCCTGCAGTGAAAGAAGAGATGGGTGAGCCGCTGGTGAGTGATTCCCGTAATCCAGCCGAGGTCGAGGCCGAGTTGGAGCAGGCTCAGCGCGTCGAGCGCTTCTTTGATGTGGAGCTGGTAAGAGTGCATCACGAGGCCGTAAGCTCTCGAGACTTGATCTTTGAGCTCGAGGGGAGCTTCCTTTTTGAGTTGTGCTCTTTGTGCCTTCTCTGCCAAGGAGAGCTTTGACGCTGCGTTGTGCAGGGTGTGGAAAATGGTCTCTTCCGAAAGCCCGAGCGTGAAAGCATTGGAGAGGACCAGAAAGTCTCCGATGAAATCATCCGGTATTCCCTGGAGTCCTCTCACAGTCACACTGTCTTCTTTATTTTTGTCGAGCCACTCCTTGAGCTGTCCTGTCCGGTTCAGCGCCGGTAGATGCAGATATGCGGAAGCGGTGAGGGCGGTGCCGGAGCGTGAGGGGTCGGCCGTGAGGTAGCCGAATTTGGGACAGTAAGCGAAGTCGAGCGTAGTGCTTAAAGCGCCCTCCAATTTGGAAAGCACCTGCCAACTTTGCTCCCAGGCGCCTTGGTTGTCGATGCATTGCAAATGCAGATGGTCGTAGATGTTGAGCTGGGCCAAGAAGTTTGCAGTGGGATCGATGACGAAGGCTTGCCCCTTGCCGGCATTTTGAAAGCTATCCGCGCAGAAAAAATGTTCGAAGAGGAATTCTTTATCGAGGGGGCTCAACGTTTCTGAGGGTAATAGGTGTCCGCTGTCGACATGTTTGAGAACAATCTCTTGCACTTGAATTTGAGTCTTGATCAGTTCCGCTTGGTCCATTTTTTGAGGAAAGAGGCGGGAGCTTAAATTTCTTTGCAGGATAAAGGTGGATAGTGGCCACACGGGGTTTTCACTTTCGTCCCAACGGCTTCGGGAGAAGAGAAAGGGTGGGAGCTCAGTTTTTTCCATGGCCTGCCTTTTCGGTAATCGCCTTGATCTGATCGCGCAGCCACGCCGCTTGTTCGTAGTTCTCTTTTTTCAAGGCGTCGTTGAGAGCCTCGTGAAGCGTAGAGAGTTGGTTGATCGGGAGGATGTGCTGCGATTGCTGCGGAGACCTTCCCGAATGGAGCGGCTTTGTTTTTTTTGTCCGCTTCGGCAGTTTTTTTCTTGCGATGAGTTCGTCGACGAGCAGATCGGCAAACACGGCGTAGCACTCCTTGCACCCGAGAGTGTGCCCCATCTTAATGGCCTCGATCGGGGTGCGGCAACTTTCACAGCAGAGGCCAATCTGCGGATGCTTCATCTGCGAAGGGCTGCCGTGCAGCTTCTGCTCGAGGACAGGACAGGCCGCGCACATTTCAAAGCACAGCGGCGTCCCATCGACAATCTCTTTGTAAATGGTCTTGATCGCTTTTTTGCACTGGCTGCACTCGACGGGTCTTTCTGCCATGGGATTCCTCTTACCCCTCTTTAAACTGGATCTCCATCCAGTGTCAAATGAAAATTGACGACCCTTTCCCCAAACGTGCCCTTGCCTTTGCCCCATTAATTAGTTAATTAATTAAAAAATAAGGGGATAAAGGGAAAATGGGGCAAGGGCAGGGGCGCGTTTAGGCTCGCTATTGCGGCGAGGGAATATCGGTGATCTCCGCAGCGGGCTCTTTTTCTTTTTGCATCTGGGGAGCGAAGACGATGATCAGCAAGCAGATGACCATGAGCAGGCCCATGGTCGAGATCGCCAAGCTGATTGGATTTTCCGGGAAGACTTGGGTGAGGAAACTTGCTCCTGACGAGATGAGGTGCGCGATACACCACGCAAAGCCCATCAGGAGGGCGGACACGGTGCTCGGATTTTGGGGAACTAAGCGATGGCCCCAGGAGACGATGATCGGATTAATAATGCCCAGAAAGGCTCCCAAAGTGGAGAGGAGCGCTAGGGTCCACCCGAAGGAAAGCTCCGGCAAAAGCAAAAAAGCGTAAAACAAAGTGATTGCAAACGCGAGCACAATGATCAGGACAGATTTTTGTCCGTAGCGGTCGCACAAAAATCCCGCGGGGACCATGGTGAAGGCGGAACCCAATATGAAACAGAGATGGCCCCCGCCCATGCAGAGCCACGAGTGGCACTCGCGCACCTTGAGCAGATCGGGAAGAAGGAAGACGAAGGCGGCAAACAGAGCGAGGTTGGCGACTTGGGCAAAGTAGAGGAAGAGGAGGGGTTTGCGCGCTTCCAGGAGAGGAGTGAAGAAGTTTTTGAACGAGGTGCCGGACGGAATAGCCGCCTGCGGCGGAAAGCGGTGAAAGGCAAGGACCCCGAGCAGCAAGGTAACCGGGACCGCTAAGATGAACGCCTGACCATGAAAGGCCTCGAAGATGTGGGCGAAAACAAGCTGCGAGATTGCCAAACCGATTGCGCCTCCGGAAGCAAAGAATAGGATGACGCGCCCTTTGCGGACCTTGGACAGGCTGCCCGTAATCCCGAGAGCGGCCGGGTGAAACGATCCCGATCCGATCATGAGGAGCAAAAGGAAGAGGAACGCTGTAAAAGAGCCGCCCGAGACGGTGATCAGGAGAATGGAGGTGGAGAGGATAAGGCCCGGGATTAGGATCCGCTTCCGGTAACCCCGGTCGCAAAAATAGCCAAAAAAAACTTGAAGGATTTCTCCCATGAAGCCCGCAGCGCTGGCGAGAATGCCGGCTTGGACAAGATCGATCTGGGCAATCGTTTTATAAATAGGCCAGATCCCCGTAAAAAAATCCATGAACAGGTGGCTGAACCAGAGGAGAAGTAGGCTGAGGCGGATGGACGATGTCATATTTTACTAAATATAATTTTTGAAAAAAAGATGCACTAGTATAATGTGGAATACATATATTATGCACTAGAGGAAATGGCAAAGCTCCCTTTGCAATTGCCTCTCTAACCAAATGAGGATGAAGATGAAAAAAATCGTGCGTTGCGCAATTTTAGCCGCCGGGGCCATGACTGTTTCTCTGCAAGCTGAGGTACCGGAGTGTGAAGTGCAGATGGTCGTTACCCCCATGGACACAACGAGCTTTTCGCAAAAATTGAGCAAGTCGAATGCGGCCCTGTTCAACCAGTTTAATAACGCGCAAAAACAGCAGGCGATGGAGATGACGAAGCCCATGAACGGCAGGCCGGGGATGACTCCCGATCAGGCTGTTGAAAAAGTGGCGAAGGACAACAACATGCCGATGCCGATGAAAAAAAGTCCGTCCGGAAGCTGCCCTGTAAAATAATAACGAGGGTTTTATGAAAAAATCTTGGGTGTTATGGGCTTTTCTTGCTTTTGCTACGGCTGTGGTCGTCAATGAGAGTGGGGGATTCGGCGAAAATGGCAAAGAGGCAAAATTAAGCCAAGAAGAACGCTCTTTTGCAAGCGCGTTGGACGCAGAGAACCGCAGGACCTTTGTGGCGGTGTTCACCCCCGAACAGAGGAAGCTCGCGATCAAATGCAAAGAGTTGCTTCCCAACATTGCCGTCCAAACAGTAGACAAAGAGATTGCGATCGAGATCGTTCAAAATAATGATTTTGCAGAGACAACTCTTATCAGATAGGGTCATGGATGTTAAAAATGACCCGCGGCGGCCTGCAATGGCTCGAGTTTGAATTGTTTTCGAAGATTCCCAACGTAGTGCACGGCTGTTTTTTGCGCCATGGGGGCTTCAGCGCGGGATCCTGCGGTTCTCTCAATGTCTCGATGAGTCGAGGCGATGATCCGGGGGCCGTTCAAGCGAACTTGGAAAAGATCTGCGGACTCTTTCCCGGCATGCGGCTGGTCGGCGGCCATCAAACCCACAGCGATCAGATTGCCATTGTTGGAGACAATGGGGACATCATTCCCTCGTGCGACGCCTTAATCACAAATAAAAGAGGGGTGGCCCTTCTAATTAAGACGGCGGATTGTCAGGCCGCAGTGGTGTATGACCCGGTCCGCCTTGTCATTGCTAATATTCATGCCGGTTGGCGCGGCAATGTACAAAATATCTACGGGAAGACTGTGAAACGGATGCAAGAAGAGTTCGGCTGCAGGCCCGATGATCTTCTCGTGGGCATTTCTCCAAGCCTTGGGCCCGACGCCTCCGAGTTTGTCAACTATAGAAAGGAGTTTCCGCAAGAATTTTGGCCATACCAAGTCACAACCAACCATTTCGACCTATGGGCGATTGCCCGCAAGCAGTTCCAGGATGCGGGCGTACTGTCCCACCATATAGAGATTGCGGAGCAATGCACGCGCAGCAACCCGGAGGATTTCTTTTCCCACCGCTACGATAAAGCCGCCGGTCGCCAAGCCACGATAATCGGACTTTTTCCTTTTTTTTAATGCGCCAAACGTTTTAGGATCACTGCCATACTTATGGCTTTGAGAATCTCACCTACACATTCATCGCTGCCGCCGCCGCCGCTCTTTTCTGCAGTTGCGCAGAATGGGGAGAGTTACGGCCAGCCCCTTGCCGAAGGGGAGCGCGTAAAGCTGGAGCGTCTGCTATGTCCTGATCAGGGGTATCGTTATCTCTATCAGATCAAGACGCCTCATGTCACGAAGACGATCTTGGACTTTCCGTTTGATCTGAAGCTTTTCTTCAAGGAAGTGGAAGATCAGTTAGCGGCTCAGGGATTGAGCATTCATAGCATCTGTGTCGCCAAGGAGGCGGCTCGGTCCATCCTATTCCCTCAAGGAGGTGTTTTCTCAAGACTTGATGTGGACATACACCTGGAGGGGAGGGGGGAGCAAAAGGCGGTGTCGGAGGCGCTTCTCGCCGCTTTGAAAACAATAACCTACCAGGCCAGCGGAACGCAGCCCGCCGAGGCATTCTTTAAAGACAATGGATTTTTAAGATCTGATGCTGCAGGCGAGGCTGCAGTTTTTCCTCTGCAATGGCAGGGCGGAGAGCGGCAGCTCCATGTCAAGATCTTGACCGGCGCGACAAATCCCTGCGCCTCTTCCGCCGACTGTTTCCAAATTGAATCCGCCTCTCTTTTGATCGGAAGAGGAGGAGGTCCTCCTGCGCTGCGTGCATCGGATGGCTACGATCCAGAGAGGGCTCGCGATCTCACAAGAAGCGGTCAGTTTGAGGTTTTGCCGGAAAAGGCTGCTCAAGTAGAGGATGGGGCCTTCGAATATATCCGATTAGTCACAGGGAAAAAAAGGCCTTTATCGCTCATGGCCGAAGCAGCCCTTTGGGCAGGGTTCTCCAAAGACCCTGCCTCATCTCTCATGCGCTACTTAGGTGAATATTATAAAAACAATGATCGAGGTGCGATCTTTTTTTTACTCAATCTTGAGGACTTTGCGGCGCGTGCCTCGGGTTCCGAAAAAAAACAAGAGGTTCGCACAGCCATTGCACAGGCAGCGGCCCGCCGCCTGCATGTTCCGGCTCCTTCTAATGCCGAACTGTTTTTAGCCTGCGGCAAAACGCATCTATTCCTGAAGCACCAATCCGAAAGCGCCGGAGTCAAGTTCTACTTTGATGGGAGCGGCGATCCTATCTATCACGTTTTTCCCGAAGAAGAGAGCAGCGCCCTCTTCATGCACTGTCCCCTTGAGCCCCTGGCTGCCGTGCTTGCCCATGAGGAAGAATGCTCCGATGCCCGCGGCGCTTTTGAGAAACTCTTTCCGCTGCAGGCGGAGTGCTACCCTCGCTTAGTGAAAGCCTGTCTTGCCGGCCTCAGCAAGAGCGATTACCCTTCCTGCGCTGTCCGCGAACTTCTGTCCGCCCTTTTCAGCAAGGAGACGAGCGATGTGCCCCGATTTTTCAAAGGGCTTCTGCGCCAGGCGAAAAAAGCGGCGGGCCCCGAGGAGCGCTCGCGACTTGTCAATGAAGGACTCGCTCTCTTTCATCATGTTCATAACGGCGCTCCCCTAACGTTGGAGAGATTAAAAAAGGGATCAGATTGCTATGAAGAGGCCATGATCGAGGACCTGGCTTCCACACCCTATTGGGATGTTGCGCTTCAGATCAGCAAACAGTTCTTGGGGCGCCAGGCCGTCCCGTCCGCTGTGGTGAAACTGCTGCAAAACCCTGCGGTGTTGCAAGACCCGCTCGCCCGGGCTCATTATCGCATGCTACGTTCTTTAGAGAAGGAAGCGGAGCTTCCGGCGACCTGCTTTTCCCTCTTCCTCTTATATTATGACCCAAAAGCAAAGGGAGAGGCGCCGCTAGAAGAGGGAGCTTATTTAGAGCGGGTATTAACACTGAGAGGCCGCATGACGCTCAATGCAGAGGAGCAACAACGCTTAAGCTCTGTAGCGCTCGATTTAGTCCCCAGAGTGATGGAGGCGGACCTGCACTTTGCGCAGCATCTCGTCGAAATCCTGACTAAAGACCCCTCGCCTGTGGAAAATGAAGTCTGTGAAACACTCCTTGTCCAATGTATTCCTCAGTTCCTCTTGGCTAAAGATCCAAACGATTTTGAGCGGGCCAAAACATTTTTTATAACAAATATCAAGGAGAGGAGGGTCACTCCCGCCGCTGCAGCAAAAGGTCTTAAGGAAACCCTAAGCTCCCTATCTGCAAAAGAGCCCGCGCGATTTGGGGAGATGGTGGAACTGATTGGGGATCTTGAACCTGAGTATTTTAAGGCGCAGAATGGCAATTCTTCCCTTTGTATGGAACGCGCCGTCACCTCTTTTAAGAGAAGCCTCGGCCAGGTCGTAAAGATCGCGCATGGCGCTTCGGCCCTCGAGCGCGCCGCATGGGTACACAAGGTGCTGAAACTTGGGACTCAAGAGGCCTTCGCCGCCTGTTCTCAGGCGCTCGAGAGCAAAGAGACGTTTAGATTTTTGGAAGAGGATATTTCCTTTTGGCTTGGATATATTTCACTTGGACTTGCTTGGGACCAGGCCAGGGCCGTCGCATTGTTCCTAGAAAAAGAACCCCAGTTGCAGAAGTTTGAGGACTTTGAGAAGTATCTGGATCTTTGTTTGGCTCCGAACATTCCGGCACAAGAGGAGAGGTTCGCCGATTTATTTGCCAGGATGGAGAAAGAAGGGACTCCTCCTAAGAAGAAAATGGCTGCCGTGCAATGCTTTGCTCAGCAGGTTTTCGTGGGCGGCAGCCCTCCGCTCGCACGGCAGGCGCTGGAGGTTCTCAGCGTGCTCCCGATCCAAATACTCAAAACAGAAGCGGGGATTGCAACCTTGTTCTCCGTTGCGGAAGGGCTTCCAAGAGATCCTAAGGCGTATGACAAGCTGCTAGAAATCCTTGGAAACATCAGGCAATCGGCAGGTGGCTTCGAGGGCGCCAGCTTTGCTTTCCTGGTAAAAAAGGCGATCGAGTTTTTAGTGGCTGCACCTGCCGGCCCGCAAGCGTTAGAAGAAATCCTTTCCATATTGCAGTTCGCTTTAACCCAACGCAATTTTCCCGAAGAGCTTTTTTATCCGCAACTGACAAGAGCCCTGGCAGTGGACGAGAAATGCTGGAACGAAAACACTCTCAAGGCCGCGCACAGCATCGTATCCACGGCTGCCAGCTATTTTAAAAGCTCTGCAGAAGACCATTTTCTTTCCATTGTAAGGGCTCTGTTTGCCGTAGTAAAGAAACAGCTCGAAAGGCCTTCTTCCAAAGAGAGCTTACAAAGGGCCGCAGCGCTCTGGGAAGAGTTCCTCGCAGCTCTTTTAAAAAAGTGCAGCCGCGCCGGACCCCGGACTGTGTCCGTTTTGGTCCAGCATCAAATCGCTGCCCAGTGCTCTTTTGCAAAGAAGCTGTATGAGATCGACCCCTCGCATCCCATTGCTGATGAGATTAAGCAGGCCCGCAAACGTCTTCTCGAAGCCGCAGAAAAGCCCCTCTTTTGTTCCGTCGCACACATGAGGGAAAGTTTCGCATCCCTTGCCGAGTTAATGACGATGCATCCGGAAAGTCAGATGCAGATTTTACCCATGATGAAGCCTTATAACTTTCAAGGTCGAGATTACTTGGAACTGCTAGCCCGTCTGGAGCGGTTTTATACAGACTCTGGGGATGAGCGCACTCTCACAGAGGTGGTCCAAGTGGGATTCCACCTGTTCAACTTTTCAGACCTCGCCAAATCTCTCACGGACGAAGAGATAAGACAAACTGTCCACAAGTACATTGCCCTGTGCTCTGCCGAGCTCAAAAAACCCATACAAGAACAACGCACCTTTACTGAAAGAATTGTCGTAAGGATCCTTCAAATTTTGGTGCTGGCCTCCAAGAACACCTCCGAGGTGTTGAGGTATATAAAAGAACATGAGGAGGAGTTTCTGCAACTTCTCGAAGAGACTTTTGCCAGGGTTGTCACCGCAGAAAACCCCAGGATGCTCTCAGCCTTGACAAGCTGCTTGCATTACATGCTGCTAAACAACTGGGCACAGGGTATTGCGCTGCTTATCTGACACTAACGCAAGAAGGTGTCGAAGACTTGCACGCCGAGCTCGAAGAGAACAAAGAGGCACAAGACGAGGAGCAGGGGTTTGCCGCCGCGGAGCTGCTGGCCCTCCAGCGAGTAGCGCTTCATGTACCTGCCTACCCAGACCATTGCAGGCGGGAAAAACCCGAACAAAATCGCGCAGCTGATGCCGCCGGCGTAGCCCAGCGCCTTGATGAAAATATCGGGATAGATCAGGGAGATCAACGTGGGCGGGACAAACATCAGTAGGCACAGCCCCACTTTTCGAATCCCCTTCTTTTTGACTTTGAGGCCGTCCGCGAGGAAGTCGAGGAAGGCCAGCGCCAGGCCAATATAAGAGGTCGTGAGGGTGAAAAACGCAAAGTATTTGCCCACTTCAAAGAGCAGGCTGCTGCCGACCAGCTGCTTCAGCGGCATGACCGCGTTATCACCGGCCAAACCGGCTTGGACGAGGCCCTCCACAGGCACCACCCCTAAAATGATAAACTCCCAAATGAGATAGACGACTAGTGGAATGGACGTGCCGAGCACGATCGCCAATCGAACCTTTTTCACATTTCGGTCCATATAGGTCATCAGCGTAGGAATGATGAGCTGATAGGTAAACGAGGTGAAAAGGACAGGAAGCGCGATCCAAGATTTCGACCAGTTGGCAAATTGAAGAAGGTCATAGTCCACATGTTTGTAAGAGACCGTGATGAAGACGATGTAAGTGACCAATACCCCCACCATGAGGAACAAGTTCAGCCGATCGACCGACCGAGCGCCCAGGTACACTACCGGAGAGAGCAAAACGACATAGAGGACCATGGCAAGCCAAGGGGGCATGGCGCCGCCTGTAATCTCGGCGACGATTGTCCCCGTCCCGGCGACGTGGGCGATCATGACAGTGATGAAGAGAAAAAGGTAGAGCGCCCAGCAAATATTTCTTCCAACCGGACCGAGCAGGCGGTCTGCCATCGTGATCAAGTTGGCATCCTTCGGCATCCAAGAACAGACTTCGAGCAGGAGCAGGCCTGTGCAGAGCATGAAACACCAGCAGAGGAGATAGATCAAGACAGAGGGGAAAAAGCCGGCCGGCCCCGTTGCGACGGGAAGAGCGAGCATTCCCACGCCAATCGTGGTCCCCGCAATCAGCAGGGTGCCCCCGAGAACGTGGCCAAAGGAATGGAATACGTGCATAAAGATCCTTTTTTTCCAGTTCAGGCGCCCCCTCCTTCGCCGGGGCCGCTTGAAAAGTATCGTGTAACAAAGCGGGTTCTATTGCAGATGCCGCCGACGAAGGAGTGGCGCTCCGAACTGAGCAATAGTCAAGGGTTAGAGGATAATACGTTTTATCGTAAAAACGCAAGATTTTTTAGAAGCCAATGATAGATGGCGTCCACTTCAATTTCCGGGAAATCCGGATCGGCAGGCTCTTCTTCTTGTGTGAGGATCAGTCCTTTTTCCACATGGAGTTCATCCATTGCTTGGGCTAATGCTTTATATTCCCGCTCCCGGGTCTTGGGATCTTTTAGGCTCTCAGTGACCTGGATAAGAAGGACCACTGTAGTCCCTTCTCGAATAAGAAAGTCCACTTCTAAATGGTCTTTAGTTTTGTAGTAAAAGATTTCTTTGTGCCTTCTTCTCAGCTCGAGATAGACGACGTTTTCAAGATAGCGTCCTAGCTTTTTAGAAAAATGGAAGGCGATTTGTTTTACCAAACCGGTATCAATGGCGTACACTTTCTTTTGTAGCAGGGACTGTTCAGGGACAGAAAATGAAAATCGATCTAAAGTGAAAATTAAATAGGCATTTTCCAAATAGTGGATATAATTTTTGACGGTATTGACGCTGCCAAGGTCTAGGCTGTTTTTTATTTTCGTATACGATATAGGAGTTCCGATATTGCTGAGCAAATTGAGAGTGAGCTCGCGCATTGCCTTAACTTCTTTGATCTCGTAGCGGGCGATGACATCTTTGTAGAGGATGTTTTCATACACGTTTTGCAGAACTAAAGGGTTTTTGTGTTCGAGATATTCGGGCATGCCGCCGTGTGCTAAAAATTCGGTAAAATACTTTTTTAAAAGTGCCTTTTCCTGGGTAATGAAGAAACTTTTTTCATTGAAAGCGATTTGGTGGTATTCGAGATATTCTCTAAATGAAAACGGAAGAAGTTCAACGACAACATGGCGTCCGGTTAGACGCGTGCTCAATTCTGAGCTTAGCAAGGAGGCGTTGGATCCCGTGATGAAGACCTTGTTTCTCTCACGGTGGATGCGCCTCACAAAAAGTTCCCAGTCCTCAATATTTTGAATTTCATCAAAGAAAAATACATGCTTCAGTCCAAAAAGCTCGATCAACACTTCATATAAAAGATTGAAATCCTGAGTGGTAAATTTGACGAAGCGCTCATCTTCAAAATCCACAAAGTAGATATCGTTCTCATAGTGCTTTTTGAGGATTTGCCTCAGGAGGGTCGATTTTCCGCATCGGCGCACTCCGGAGATAATAACAATGTGGGAAAGAGGAATGAGTGAATCGAGCAGCGCGAGCCGCTCGCGCGCAATGCCGGGAGCCGCGAACTTGCCCGCGCTTTCCTGCTCCAAGATAATTTGCTTGATGATCTCTTTATCCATATCCCTAATGATAGGTTATTTGTAAAATCCTGTCAATAGACTGACAGGTTTTTGGAAAAATCGTTGCAAATTTGTGTTTTTCTTTGCTTTATGTGATATAACTCGCTGATAATTAGGTAGATGGGTTGATTTCTGAATGAGGAGAAAAAACCGGGCACGGTAACGCTTGCTATTACCCATAAGTATTTTTTTCCATAGGGAACTGTGGTTTTTGCATATGTTTACGGGCTGATGTGTATTCAACAGTTCAACGCAAAGACGCGGGAAGAACAGGAGAGATCGCCCTTTTAACCCTTTTTGCGTTAAATCTTCTTATCGGGTAATATTTCATCATGTTAGAGGGGCTTAAACTACTTCCTGCCAAGATTTTTGTTGATGACCGGGGCTTTTTTTCTGAGCTGTATCAAAAAAAAGTTTGCGAGGAGGCCGGCATCAGATGCCCCTTTGTCCAGGATAACCTCTCCTACTCGCGGAAGGGGGTGCTGCGCGGCATGCATTTTCAGGCGGGGCCCGGACAGGCCAAGCTTGTCTCTGTCCTAGAAGGGGAAATATTTGATGTCGCCGTCGACATCCGGGACGGCTCCCCCACCTTCGGCCAGTGGGAGGGGGTGACCCTCACCCCGGAAACGCAATTTTTTATTCCCGCCGGGTTCGCCCACGGTTTTTATGTGCTCAGCGACCACGCTTATGTGTTCTATAAGGTGAGCAGCTACTACGATCCCGCCCAGGAAAAAACCTTCCGTTTCAATGACCCGCAAGTGAACATTCAATGGCCCGGGAGCGCCTTTACTCTTGCTGCGCGCGATCAGCACGCTCCCTTTTTTGAGGAGCTTTTTGTGTGAGGATCTGGATTGTCGGCAAAGAGGGACTGTTAGCGAGAGCGTTGGCCCGAGCCTGCGCACAGCGGGGACTGGATTTTTTTGCGACGGGCCAATCAGAGGCCGATGTGACACGCCCTGAAACGTTGGAACCTTTCGCAGAAGAGGCCACGCATATCATCAATTGCGCCGCGTATACGAACGTAGACCTCGCCGAAACGGAAATCTCTCGCTGCTATGCCATCAATGCGGAAGGTCCCGCCCATCTCGCCAAAGTCGCGCACGGCAAACTGCTCCACGTCTCCACCGACTATGTTTTCGATGGGAAACAGGAGCGGCCCTACGTGGAAACCGATCTCTGCCGCCCTCTCTCGGTTTACGGGAAAAGTAAGCGGGATGGAGAGGCCAAGTGTTTGGAAGCCGCGCCGGATGCCTGTATCGTGCGCACCTCGTGGCTCTTTGGGGTCGGGGGAAAGAATTTTCTCTCTTCTTTGCTGCAGCTGATGCAAACTCAAGAAGAGATAAAGGTAGCAGGCGATCAGCTCGGCAGCCCAACCTATGTCGAAGATTGTGCGGGGACACTTCTTGATCTCATCGACCGACGCGGGATTTTTCACGTCACGAGCGGAGGAGCGCTGACGCGCGCTCAGATTGCGCACGAGATGCGCGCAGCGGCGCTTGAGGCGGGGCTCCCGTTGAAATGTCAAAGAATTACTGCCGCTTCCTTTGGTGCGGCTGCAGAGCGGCCGAACTATTCCGTGCTCGCGCTGGATAAGGTGGAGCAGACGCTGGGCAAACCCTGCAGACAGTGGAAAGAGGCCGTTCGGGAGTATGTAAAACATGCGCTATAAAAAACTCCTAGTCACCGGCGGCGCCGGCTTCATCGGGTCGGCCTTTATCCGTTACGGACTCTCGCGCCTTCCCTGTGAATCGCTCACGAACTTGGACCTGCTCACGTATGCCGCAGACCCTGCGAGTTTGCAAGCGGTAGAAAAGGACCCGCGCTATTTATTTGTGCAGGGCGACATTTGCGATGAGGATCTCGTCGAGAGGCTCTGCATCTCCCATCAGATCGATGCCATTGTTCACTTTGCGGCAGAGACCCATGTCGACCGGAGCATTTTGGAGCCGACGACATTTTTATACGCTAATGTGGCGGGGACTGTGGCTCTTTTAGAGGTCGTGCGCCGCCATCCCCGCATCCACTTTCATCACGTCTCCACCGATGAGGTCTACGGCTCTTTGGAAAAGGGGCACTTTTCTGAGACCTCTCCCTACCGCCCCAACTCTCCCTACGCGGCCTCCAAAGCAGCTGCGGATCATTTTGTAAGGGCTTATGCGCATACCTACGGACTCTCCACCACGCTCTCCCACTGCAGTAACAACTATGGACCCTATCAAAACAGAGAAAAGTTGATCCCGCTGATGATCTCCCGCTGTCTCGCCAAAGAGCCCCTTCCCGTTTATGGCTCCGGACTGAATGTGCGCGATTGGCTCTATGTCGACGACCACGCCGAGGCCCTCTGGATGATCTTAGAGCAAGGCCGGCGCGGCGAGGTATATGACATCGGCGGAGAGTGCGAGCGGCAAAACTTAGAGCTCCTTGGCGCGCTCATCTCCCTCCTTGCCGCTGCGACCCAAGAGAGCGAGGAGAGCTACCGCGCGCTCCTCGCTTTTGTTCCCGACCGCCCGGGCCACGACCTCCGGTATGCCATCGATTGCGCCAAAATCCAAAAAGAGCTAGGGTGGAGGCCGCGCCATTCATTCGCTGAAGGGCTAAGAAAAACTGTGGATTGGTACATGCATGCTAGGGTCTAAAAAAATTACGTGCATCATCCCCGCTCGACTGAAGTCGAGCCGGTTTCCCCGCAAGATGCTGGCGACCCTCAAAGGGAAACCGCTCCTCCAGTGGGTGTGGGAAGCGGCGCACAAGGTCTCCTTTTTCGACCACATTGCCTTTGCCATCGACGCCAAAGAGACCGCGGATGTGATCAAAACCTTCCACGGCAAATACTATATGACCTCTCCGGAATGCCAATCGGGGACCGAGCGGCTCGTCGAACTTGCCCGCGAGGGGAAGATCGACACCGACATTTGGGTCAACTGGCAGGGGGACGAGCCGTTCATCCAAGCCCAGATGGTGCATGAACTCCTCCAGGGCTGCCGCCATGAAAAAAGCGACATCTGGACCCTCAAAAAAAGAATTGTCCTCCGTGAAGATATTGAGAGCCCTCACATCGCGAAAGTGGTGACTGACAGGGAGGGCTACGCTCTCTACTTTTCAAGGAGCGTGATCCCTTATTATCGAGAGCCCTACCCGGAGGAAGACAAAGTATTTTTTAAACATATCGGGATTTACGCCTACACTGACAAAGCCCTGCAGCGGATCGGGCATCTGCAGCCCTCCTATCTCGAAGAGGCCGAGCAGCTTGAGCAGCTCCGCTTTCTCTACCACAATCTGAAGATCAAGGTCCACGAGACCGAATTTGAGGTGTTTGGCATCGACCTCCCTGAGCATCTGGCCAAAGCCGAGGACCTTCTTACGAATTTGGATTAATTTTTTAGAAAAATCGAGCATTTCTCGATGAGTAATTTCTCTGCGCCAAGTCGCATAGACGCGATAAGAGACCGCTTCCTTTTGCTCCCTCCTCTCACCTTCCGTTGAGATTATCTCCCCACTAAGGTATTATGTCCCCATGTTTCAAACAGAATATAAGTATGGATTTGTCACGGATGTCGCTTCGGAGTCTTTCCCTAAAGGGCTGACCGAAGAGACTGTCCGCGCCATTTCGGAGAAAAAAAATGAACCTCCCTTCATGCTGGCGTTTCGCCTAAAGGCCTTTCAACAATGGAAAGAGATGAAAGAGCCCGCCTGGGCAAACATCCATTATCCGCCGATCGACTACCAAAATATTTCTTACTATTCTGCGCCGAAAAAGAAACAAACCCTAAGTAGTTTAGATGAGGTCGATCCCGAGATCTTAAAAACATTCGAGCGGCTCGGCATTCCGCTTGACGAGCAGAAGCGGCTCGCCAACGTGGCCGTCGATGTGGTGTTCGACTCGGTCTCTTTGGGAACGACCTTCCAAAAAACGTTGCAAGAGGCAGGCGTCGTCCTCTGTTCGATCTCTGAGGCAATGCAGAGATTTCCGGAACTCATCGAAAAGTACTTGGGCAGCGTGGTGCCGATCGGCGACAATTATTTCACGGCGCTCAACTCCGCCGTATTTTCCGACGGCTCTTTCGTCTACATCCCTAAAGGGGTCCGCTCGCCGATGGAGCTCTCCACCTATTTCCGGATCAACGAACGGGAGACGGGACAGTTTGAGCGGACGCTCATCATTGCCGAAGAAGGGTCCTATGTCAGCTACCTCGAGGGATGCACCGCCCCCGCCTATGATACGAACCAACTCCACGCGGCCGTTGTCGAGTTGATCGCGCTGGACCGCGCAGAGATTAAATACTCCACGGTGCAGAACTGGTATTCAGGAAACAAAGATACGGGCCTGGGCGGCATCTATAATTTTGTGACGAAGCGGGGCCGCTGCGCCGGCTACCAGTCGAAGATTTCTTGGACGCAGGTCGAAGCGGGCGCCGCGATCACCTGGAAATATCCGAGCTGCATCCTTCAGGGCGATGAGTCGATCGGGGAATTTTATTCGGTCGCCGTCACGAATGGAAAAATGCAGGCCGACACGGGCACGAAAATGATCCACCTCGGCAAAAACACCCGCTCCACCATCGTCTCCAAAGGGATCTCTGCCGACACGTCCCACAACACGTATCGAGGCCTTGTCAAGATGGCGCCGAAAGCTGCAGGGGCGCGCAACTACACCCAGTGCGACTCGATGCTGGTCGGCAACCGCTGCTCGGCCAACACCTTCCCTTACATTGAGGTGGGCAATCCTTCGGCTCAGGTGGAGCACGAGGCCTCTACTTCCAAAATGAACGAACAGCAACTTTTTTATTTGCAGTCGCGCGGCATCGGCAGAGAAGAGGCGATCACGATGATCGTCAGCGGCTTTTGCAAAGAGGTCATTCAAGAGCTTCCCTTAGAATTTGCGGCGGAAGCGCAGAAGCTCCTCCTCATCAAATTAGAAAACTCCGTAGGATAAGGCATGATAGAAATTAAAGAACTTCACGTCAACGTTGACGACAAACCGATTTTAAAAGGCTTAAGCCTCCAGGTGAAGGCGGGCGAGGTCCATGCGCTCATGGGACCCAATGGCGCCGGCAAGTCGACGCTTGCCAAAGTGCTTGCGGGCGATCCTGCGTATGAAGTCGTCAGCGGCGAGGTATGGTTCAAAGGACAAAATCTTTTAGAGCTCAGCCCCGAAGAAAGGGCCCGCCTCGGCCTCTTCATGAGCTTTCAGTATCCCCTCGAGATCCCTGGGATCAGCAACCTTCAGTTCCTTCACGCCGCCTACAACGCGGTAAATCCGGCCAAGATCTCCGAGGAGGCGTTCCTCGATATTCTTGAAGAGAAGATGGCTCTCCTCGAGGTTAAGCGCGAATTTAAAGAGCGCAGCCTCAACGAGGGATTTTCCGGGGGCGAGAAAAAGCGGAATGAAATTCTGCAGATGGCGGTCCTCAATCCCGCATTTGCGGTCCTTGACGAAACAGATTCCGGCCTCGACATCGACGCGATGCGCGTGGTCGCCGCCGGGGTCAACCGCTTGATGCGCCCGGACAATGCGCTCCTTTTGATCACCCACTACCAGCGGCTCCTCGATTATATTAAACCGCACTGCGTCCACGTCCTCCTCGACGGCAAAATTGTTGCCTCCGGCGGCTGCGAACTCGCCCTCACCCTAGAAGAGAAAGGTTATGACTGGCTCACCGTTTAATCAAGATCTCTTAGAGAGATTTGCGCAAAGCCCCGCGGGGTTCATTGAGGAACGCGCATTGAGCCGCGACCGGTTTCTCCGGATGGGCCTTCCAGAAAAGAGGGGGCCATTCCAGTATTTTCCCCTCTCTCAACTCTACGGGGCGTCATTTCGAAACGGGAGCGCTGTTTTCAGAGGGTGTGAAGAAAACACTCTTATCTTCCTCGATGGGGAGTTCAAACCGGAGCTCTCCCGCTTGAGCAACCTGAAAGACCTGGTCATTCTGCCCCTTGAGGAAGCGCAGCGCTCCTACCACAGCATCCTCTCCAGAAGACTTTCACAAAGCGCATCTGAAGAAAAAGATCCCTTTGCCCTCCTCAACCTCTCTTTGCACAACCGCGGCGCCTTCGTGTTCATTCCTCCCAACGCGTTGATCAAGAACCCAATCCGCGCGGTCCACTACATCAGCCGCCCCTGCTTTCCCCGCGTGCAGCTCTTTGTGGGCGCGCGGGCGCGCGTGGAATGGATCTCTACCGTTATCCAAGACGCCCCCCAGCCGCTCTGGTCCAGTCTTGTGTTCGATGCTGCGCTGGACGAAGGGGCTGAAGTGCACCTCACGCAAAACTACACCCTTTCCCCGGAGAGTTTTCTTTTCGATGCAACACGGGTTGCCTTAAAAAAACAAGCGCGGTTCACTGCCGTCGCCGTCCACAAAGGAAGCCGCGCGCTGCGCCAAGATTATCATCTGCATCTGGCCGGCGAAGAGGCCGCCGCCGAGCTCTTCGGTCTCTCGCTCCTTGAAGACAACCGGCAAGCCCATGTGCATGTGCGGATGGAGCACGAAGCGCCCCACTGCAGATCGAGGCAGCACTTCAAAGGCGTCTTGCGGGACCACAGCCAGTCGAGCTTTGAGGGAAAGATCTATGTCCACCCTGAGGCGCAGAAGACGGAGGCCTACCAGCTGAACAACCATCTCATTTTGGGTGAGCGGGCGATCGCCAACAGCAAGCCCAACCTCGAAATCTTTGCCGACGACGTCAAAGCCTCCCACGGGGCCACTGTGTCGCAGCTGCGCGCTGATGAGCTATTCTATCTCCAAGCCCGCGGCATCTCCCAAGAAACAGCAAAACAGCTTCTCACACGCGCCTTCTGCCGCGAGATCATCGAAAAAATCCCTCACGCCGAACTTCGGTCTCTTTGGTTATGAAAAACGACTTTCCGATTTTTAAACACAAACAGCTTGTCTATCTCGACTCAGCCGCGACGACGCAAAAACCCCAAATAGTGATCGATGCAATCCGCCGTTTTTATGAAGAGGACTATGGCACGGTGCACCGCGCCGTCTACAGTTTGGCCGCCCGCGCGACACAGCAGTATGACGCGGTCCGAGAGAAAGTGCGGCGCTTTCTGCATGCCCGCGAGAAAGAAGAGATCGTCTTTACCAAGTCGACAACCGAAGCGATCAATCTCGTTGCCGCCGGCTTCCCCTTAGCCCCCGGCGATGAGGTCTTGATCTCCGCCATGGAACACCACTCCAACATTGTCCCTTGGCAGATGGCCTGCTCCCGCACCGGCGCCCGCCTCAAAGTGATCCCGATCAGCGACACCGGAGAAATTTTGTTGGACGCTTACAAAAACCTCCTCTCGCCCCGCACAAAGCTCGTCAGCGTAGCCCACGTTTCCAACGTTTTAGGTACGATCAACCCGATCCAAGAGATGGCGGCGCTCGCTCATGCACACGGCGCCAAAATCTTTGTCGATGGGGCGCAGAGCGTCGCCCACCTTGCGGTCGATGTACAGAAAATGGATGTCGACTTCTTTGCATTCTCGGGCCACAAGGCCTATGGGCCCACGGGCATTGGCGTCCTCTATGGAAAAAAAGAACTTTTGCAGCAGCTGCCCCCCTATCAAGGCGGAGGGGACATGGTAGACACCGTCACCTTTGAAAAGACCACCTATCAACAACCTCCGCTCAAGTTTGAAGCGGGCACCCCCATGATCGCCGAGGTCATGGGGCTGGGTGCTGCCCTCGATTACCTCAACCAGTACGGGCTGGAGGCGATCGGAGCGAAAGAGCAGCAACTATTGCAAGAGGCGACTACGCAGCTGCAGGAGGTCCCGGGGTTAAGGATTTTGGGAACGGCGCCGCACAAAAGCGGGATCATCGCTTTTGTCATCGAGGGGGTGCACCCTCTCGATCTCGGCACGCTCCTCGATCTCAAAGGGATCGCCGTGCGCACCGGCCACCACTGCGCCCAGCCGCTGCTCCGCCGCTTTGGGCAGAGCGCCGCAACCCGCGTCTCGTTCGGCGTCTACAACACATCGGAAGATGTCGACGCCCTGATGCGCGCTCTTCGCGAGGCCCTCAAGGTATTACTTTAAGTATCAGCTTTGCTGGAATTTTTAACGCAAAGCCGCAGAGACGCAAAGAGAATTAAAAGAACCTTAGCGGATTCCTTTGCGTCTCCGCGCCTTTGCGTTGAACTGTCTTAATCACGCTAAGTCGTTAACCATAATTCTAAAAGTCGATCTGGAGGCTTAAGGTGCCGCCTTGGAAGCTGAGATCGCCGAGGTTGGAGACGTAAGCGCCGGGCTTGATGTTGTCAGAAAAGAGGATGAGCTGGTTTTGTCCGTAGAAGGTATGCTCTTCCCAGCCGAGCAGGACGGCGGTGTGGTAGCGGCCCTCGCAAAAATCTCTGTCCCAACGGATGCCTGCAGAAAGATCGAGGACGGTCCTTTGGCTATTGAAGTCATGGGCGACGCCGAGTTGATCGATGTTGAGCGGGAGGACATCTTCGTGCTCGGTGATCTCAAAACGGCCGAAGAGGATCGAGACGGCGGCGTTCCCGTAGAGGCTAAAGTCGCATCCTAGGATCCATTGGGTGCTGAGTCCCGCGCGCAGCCCAACGCCATGGAAGTGGTTTTTCATATGGATGGAGACCTTGTCATCGCCGGGAAGGGTCGAGGTGCCTCCGTAATAGTCGACATGATAATCTTGGGGCAGCGACGCGCCGCGGAGCCCGAAGTGAGGCCTGAGGGTGAGCCATTTGCTCGTGAAGAATTCTCTGCCGAGCTCAAGATCCACGATATCTAGTGTGAGCTCCCAGTGGGCTTTTGCGGAGGAGGCGGTCGTCTTTTGGTCGAAGGTTGCTTCATGGGTGTTGTTAAGGGTGGTATAGAGCTCGCCGTGTGTGGAAGGGGTCGCGTCGCCGTCGGCGGTGCTAATGAGATGGATCCACGCGGCGTAAAGGTCCCAGCCGTCGTGGCAGAAATTGCAGCCGAGGCCCACCCGGAATCCCCAATTCCATTTAAAGTCGGGATCGACGAAATGACCGTCATTGATGAGGCCCATGTCTTGCTCATTCTTGATGACGAAGGAGAGGCCATTCTCGTTGGCTTGCCAATAGAGCAAATCTCCGGTGGCAAGCAGGTCGTACCCTTCGCAAATTCTGGGACGGACGGAAGGATTGCCCATCGCGCCGCTTTGTTGTTTCTGCTCCAAGGCTGAGAGGCGGCTGTCGAGGTTGCGGATTTGCATGTCTTCAGCGGCAGCCAGTTCGCTCACGAGCGCAAAAGAGACTAGTGAGGCAATTGCCTCTAGCGGCAACAATCTTTCCCAATTCATGGTCTAAACTCTATAGATTTTATAAGTTTTGGGTCAACACCGTTCTTGCTCTAAAAGTCAACTTCGAGGCCCAATGTCCACCCTTCTGTGGTCAGGTCGCCCTCTTGCGGGGCGTAGAATGTATAAGTCGCAGGGCTAGTGGGCGCGGTGTGGCCGCCGCCGGGCGCTGAAATGGAGTTGTAATAAATCCACTGGTTCATATTGAACACAATGTGCTGCTCCCAACCGAGCCAGAGGGCTAAGTGGTAGTCGGCATCGCAGCAGTCGCGGTCGTAGCGGAGGCCAAGGGCTAGGTCTGTCATGGCGCGCGAGTCCCTGAAGCTGCTTTCCGTGGAGAGGATATTGAGACTGCCTCCGAGGACGCTGTCGATCCCATTGGTGTTTTGCACCGTCTCATTTTGCTCAATGTCGAAACGTCCATAGACGAGTGAGAGTGCGAGGTTGCCGTAGAAGCTCCAATCTCCTCCGCAGCTTCGCGTCCAGTGCCACTCCGAGTTCAGGCCGCCGCGGACGCCGACGCCCCAGAAGTTGTTTTTGAAATCGACGTCGTCCACTAAAGGGATACCGGTTTCTGTAAAGGTGCCTCCGTTATAATCAATATCATATTTTTGGCGGATTGAGGCGCCGCGCAGGCCGACGTGAGGCCTTAAGGTGAGGTACCGGCTGGTGTAAAACTCGCGGCCGAGTTCTAGGTCGATTAGGTCAAAGTGGAGCTTCCAGCGGGCATCGATGCTATCGGCTGTGGGATTGACGGTCCTAGCGGTCGTGCTCAGGTCGGAGACGCCGAGCGCATTTTCAGATCCTGGAACTACAGCGGTATAGAGGGCATAGACGCGACGGGGAACCATTTGGAGGTCGATGTCCACATGTTGAGTTGCCGTTGTCCTGAGGTGGGTCCAATCTGCGTAAAGATCCCATCCGTCATGGGTCCAATCGTATCCTAACCCTAAGCGGTATCCATAGTCCCATTTGCTCTTAGGATGGAGAAGATCAGCATCGTAGAAGGGTGAAGAGTGATTTAACGAGACTTGGCTTGCGGCAAGGTTCGCGGCTTCCGTGTTTTTGATGGCAAACTGGAGTCCGTCCAGATGCGCAGTCCACAGAAGGCCTTCTAAGGTGACGACGGCGCGCGCGCAATCAACGTGGGGACGCGCATGGGGATTAATCATGCCCAAGGAGCAGGGATTGGTTGCGGGAACGAAGGGAGTGCTGCAGGCGCCTGCGGGTTTGATCTCGGGACATGTTGCGCACGAATCAGCATGGAGGAAGCTTGTGATGCTTAAGAGGGATGCAGCTGCAATTTTTAAACTCATGATGTGTCTCCCGATGTTGAGTGATGTTCGTTGCTACTTTAGGTTCTTGATAAATATTTCGTCAAAGAAAAAACCTAGGTTTAGAAACTAAACCTAGGTTTAAGCGATCCTTGGAACTTAAGATTTCTTAGAAATCTAAGCTGAAACCGACGGACCAGCCTTGTGTGGTCAAATCGCCGTTCTCAGGTGCATACATTGTATAGGTAGCTGGACTTGATGGGAGCAAGTGGCCTGGAGTACCCGCTACGTTATCTGTGCTTGTGTAACGAACCCACTGGTTCATATCGAACGCAATGTGGTGTTCCCAAGCAAACCAGACGGCGATGTGATAATCTGCATCGCAGCAGTCATAGTCATAGCGAAGTCCCAGCGCGAGGTCTGTCATGGCCCTAGAAGCGCGGAATGAATTTTCCACATCTAAGATATTGACAGGTCCGCTAGGAATACTGTCGATCGAATTGCTATCGATGACCGCTTCCTCTTGAGTAACCTTGAAATGTCCGTAGATCATAGATAGAGCGACATTTCCGAAGAAGCTCCAGTCTCCTCCGCAACCGCTGCTCCAATGCCACTGAGAGTTCAAACCGCCGCGTACGCCGATACCGCGGAAATTGTCTTTCATCGAGATCTCATCTGTTAAGTTAAGCGGGAGGGTAGCGATGATTGCTTCACGGAAGCTTCCGCCTAGATAGGTGATATCATAGTGTTGATCGATAGAAGCGCCTCTTAAACCAATGTGCGGTCTCAGAGTTAAATATCTACTTGTATAGAAGGCACGGCCCAATTCGAGGTCGATTAAGTCGAGGTGCAATCTCCAAGAAGTGGTTGCTTCCGCGGCAATAGGATCTACCAAACTGGTGGGCGCTAAATTGAGAAGATCTGTGGCACCGGGAGCAATGGCCGACCAGAGGGTATAAATTCTGGCGGTTGTTGTGTTGGAGTCGGCGACTACATCATCAGAAGCATTGCTTCTATAATGCGTCCACATGGCTTCAAGGTCCCAACCGTCATGAGTGAGAACATAGCCGAGGCCGAATCTAAATCCATAATCCCATTTTCTATCGATATTCAAGACGTCCCCGTTGTAATACGAAGAGGAGTGGGTTAAGGAAATCTGGTTGCTGGCTAGGTTAGGCGCTTCTGTATTAGAGATCGCATACTCGAGGCCGTCTTCGTAGGCATTCCAGTAAAGCAGTTCTGCTGAGAATGTCGCACGGGCACAGTTAACGTGAGGTCTAGCGTTTGGATTAACCACGCCGATCGCACATGGATTTGTTGCTGGCACGAATGGGTTTTTGCATTCGCCCATCGGTTTAACTTCTGGACAAGTGGCACAAGCATCAGCTTGAAGAAAGCTTGTGATACTCAAGAATGATGCGGCCGCTACTGGCAGCACCTTTTTCAGATTCAGGTTCATATAAGATCCCCCTGGGTTTGGATCAGTTAATAAAGTTCGAAACATTCGCGGCGCCATCGACATTCCAATGGAACCTCTTAATAGGCTTACTGTAATTTTTAGTATGATTTATGGTCAACAAGAAATTTTATGGGCAAAAAAATGGTTTTTTTTTTGCGGCAATATCATATTTAACAAACTTAGGGGTAATGGTTTGTGTTTATTTCTGTTGAAGTGATTTTTTTTGTTACAGGCTCAAATGTCTCTATTGGAGGTCATGCTTTTTCTGAAAAAAAGAGAAGGTCGGGTGTGCAGGGTGAGGCGCCTTTGCGTTGAACTGTTAAATTTACATTAGTCTGTAAACGTAGGATCGGGCATGGGCACGTTAGGGGAGACTATTGGCGGAGGGCGGGAAGGATGTTATCCAGATCGGTGAGCCAGAGGAGAGCCTGTGTGCTCAGCTGGTCGAGGATGAAGAACCAGGCGGCGCAGAGGAGGGCGATGCCGAGGAGGGACTTGATGGACATGCCGAGGAAGGCGATTTGGACCTGGGGAGCGAGTCGGTTGGCGATGCCGAGGAACATCTCTGCCATGAGGATTCCCACGATGGAGGGGGCGGCGAGCTGGATGGAAAGGGTGAGGAAGCGGGTGAGGAGCCCGAGGATCATTTGCCAAAGGGGCTGGGCGAGGTTGAAAAAGGTGGGATTGAAAAAAGTGTCCACAGGCATGAGGCTGTAGGAGTGAAGGACGGCGTTGAAAAAGATGAAGGGGCCGCCGATTTGAAAAAAGAGGACGATGAACACGTAGTTGTAGAGCATCCCGATGGAGGAAACTTGGGACTGCATGATGGGGTCCTGGACCATGAGAGAGGAAGAACCCCGGAGGAAGTCGATGAGGACGCCTGAGGACTGGGCGATATAAAAGGGGATGCCGACGATGGTGCCCAGGATGATCCCGATGAAGAATTCTTTGAGCCCGTAGACGATCATGTCATAGGAGTCGAGGCCGATGGGGGATGTCATGGTCGATACCAGCATGGGAAGGAGGATGATCGTGAGCGAAATGGCAAGGCCCATTTTGACGGGAGCGGGAAGTTTTGCTCCGAGGAAAGGGGCCATGGAGACGATCGGGCCGATCCGCATGAGGCCCAAAAGGAAATAGAAGAGCAGCGCGTTCAAGGTCATGTTGGGGAAGTTCTGGAAATAGGAGAGGTAATCATCCATGGATCAGTAGGTCCATTTGGGGAAGTTGGTCAGGATGTTGCTTGCAAATTGGAGGATTTGCGCTCCCAGCCAGCCGCCCATGAGGATCAGGGTGATGATCACGGCTACAAGTTTCACGGTGAAAGAGAGGGTCTGCTCTTGGATCTGCGTTGCGGCCTGGAAGATGGCGACAAAGAGGCCGAGGGCCATGCTGATAATAATGGGCGGGCCCGACAGGATGAGGATCAGAAGAAGGGCCTGGTAGCAGAGCTGATAGATTTCTGCAGAGAACATGCAATTACCTAAATGTGAGGACGAGTCCTTGGATGATGAGGGTCCAGCCGTCAACCATGACGACGAGCAGCAATTTTAACGGGAGGGCGATGGTCAGCGGAGAGAGCATCATCATCCCCATGGCAAGCAGGATATTCGAGGTGACGAGGTCGATGACAAAGAAGGGAAGGTAAATGAGGACCCCGATTTCAAAGGCCGCTTTGAGCTGGGAGGTGATGAAGGCCGGGATGAGGACGATGAAGTCCGCTGGTTTAAGCTCTTGCTTAAACGGTTCGGGAAAGGATTTATAGGCCAGCTGATAGAAGCTGCTGATATGCTTTTCCATCGAGTTTCTTTGTAAAAAGCCGCGCATGGGTTCTTTGGACTTGTCGACGATATTGATGATGTACTGGGCGCTGGCTCCGGAAACAAGTGTCTGGGGCGGTGAGGTTTTGATCGCTTCCTCTGCGGCAGTATACATGGCAAGGCCGGTGGGGAACATCACATAGATCGTCATCAAGAGGGCGATTCCGTTGAGTACTTGGTTAGGGGGCGACTGCTGGACGCCGAGGGCGTTGCGCAGCAGCGAGAGGACGACGACAATTTTCACATAGGAAGTGAGGAGCATAACGGCAAAGGGGAGAATGGCCAGGCCCGCGAGGACGGCGAGTTCCGTATTCAGGGTGGGCGATGGGGGCGCTGCGGGGGCGCCGGCATCTGCCGCCATCGCTGCGGCGGATACGGCAAAGAAGAGGATGAGGAAAAATGTTTTCATTATTTTTACACTTTTGGCTTCATGAATTTTGTAAAGGCGGCCTCGAGAGCGCGCCATTGGTTTTCCATCGTTGCATTGATAATGCCAGCTTCGGTGACGATAATACAACCTCCTTTTTCTACATCGGCCCGTTCCTGAATGGAAAAGCTGTCGACTTGCTCTAAAATTTCTTTCAGGCGGGGCTTGTTCTTCTCTAGGAGGTCTTTATCATCTTTGTTGACGTAAATGATCACGCGCCGATTTTGCACGGCGGGGGCCATCGCCTGCATGACGATGTCGACGATGGTTTCAGGGCTGAGTTCGAGCTGCTTGCCGACAATTTTCTGGGCGGCTTTGAGGACGAGGGGAAGGGCCAGCTGCTGCATTTCGTGGCGCAGCCGGGCAATTTCTTGGTCGAACCGGACCAAATGTTCATTAAACTGAGAAAGCCCTTCGTCAAAGCCCTCTTTCTCCGCCTTTTCGCGCAGGGTAATGCACTCCAGCTCGGTCTGCTTGCGGAGGGCCTCTCGATCTTCCTCTGCTTTTTTCAGGACTTCTTCTGCGGTGAGCAAGGTGCTAAATTCCTCCTTGCGCAGGATTTTTGTTCCTTTGGCCGGATGGAGTTCGCCTTGAAAGATAAGGGAAAAGAATTTCATGAGGCTGTCCCGTGGGGTGAGGTTTTAAGGTGGGAAAGAAGCCCCTCGACCTGAGAGGTGAGGATGCCTTGAACTTTTGTCTCGACCGGTGTCGCAAATTTTTCCAGCTGGTCTGCCTGGGCGGTGTCCATCCGGCGGCTTAAATGCCACCGCAGGCTGCCGTTTTCCAACCCAATTGCTTTGGCGAGGCGGTTGAGGCCGCGCTGCAGGATGGAGGCGGAGAGGGTTGCGGGATTGCCATCCCATTTGCCGAGCCCCATTTTGCTGAACACCACCGGTTCTTTGTGCTGTCTCAATGTTTTTAAATATTTTTGCTGTTCGTAAGAGAGAGACTCTTCAATTTTTTTTAGCTTGACGGTCTCGATGATCTGGGGCATTTCAACAGCGACATCGCGCATCCCTAAGAGGGAGAGGAGAAGGCGGAAGTTCTGCGACGACAGGGTGAGGAGGGAATTTAATGGGGACGGGGGAAGGAAATCGATGGGAAGAAGGTCTTTGTATTCCTTGGTTAAATGATCCCACCAGGCTTCTTCAAAGAAGCGTTTGGCGAGCGGGGTCAGCGGGAGGAGCGTGTTGGTAAAGAGGAGGACCTTCTTTAATTCTTTGATCTGCTTCTCAGAGAGCGGGGAGAGGAAAAGCGGGATGTCGTTCGCAGGCAGCGTCCGCAAAAAAAGAGCGAGCCAGGAACTGTGAACCTCGCTTAGCTGCACGCGCAGGGGGGTTAGTCCTTGGCTCAAATCCCGCCAAGGCGCCTCTGGAAGCGGGCTCTCCAAGCAGCCGAGCAGCGCCTGTCTTTTGTCCTTCGGACACTTTTGCAAAAAAGCTCTGCAGGCAATCAGCGCGCTTAAGTTCATCCGTCCTCCGGCGGAAACCCGGCCCTTAAGGGCCGGGTATTTTCAAAAAAAACGATTTGGGAGGGGGTCGAAGCCCCTCCCAAGACGCAGTAACAATCCCCGGCCTTAAGGCCGAGGTTCACAAAAACAACTTGTTCCGTCAAGGCTGCTTGTCTTGGGGTGGTTTTTCTTTACTCTCTACGGGGATGGGGTTGAACAGCTCTTTGACCCCTTGGTTCCGCAGCAGCGGATAAAACTTCCAGAGCATCCATCCGATGATCACTGCAAATAAAACGCTAATCGCGGTGAGAGCGAAGAAGATGATCCGGAACTTGGCTGCCGACTGCTTGCTCATCACAATCGACCAGATGCTCACATATTCTTTGGTCTGGTTGGAGAGGGATTCCCCTTTATTTCCCAAGGTGATATCGGTGAACCGGGAGCGCTCGGAGATCACGGTGACATCGTTGAGGTCGAGTCCATTCACGCTTCCGGACACAAGGCGTTTAATTTTTGTGACGAGATGGCTATTGGGATCATCCAAAATGCCTTGGTGCTTGACGAACACAGCGGCGGTGACCTTCGTCGGCGGCTGGGCCGTGCCCGGCGTAGGCGCTGTGGTCGTTACGGGAGGGAAGGAAAGCTGGACGTAGGCATCGATCACGCCGTCAATTTGCCGGATGGTATTGGCAATTTGCTGGGCGAGCCCTGCTTGGTAGCGGATCGTCTCCGAATTCGCTGAAGACATGAGCCCCTGCTGTGCGAAAAGGGTCAGCAAGTCGGTGCCTTGGACGCGGGGCAGCCCATTTTGATTTAAAATGGCCATGGCCTCGGTGGACTTTCCTTCCTCCACAGAAATGCTATAAAGTGCGATGCTTTCTCCCATGCCCGGATTTGCCGATGTGGAAGCGATCTTTTGCGCGTTAATATTTTTGCTCGCTAAAAAGACAACGATCTCGTTGGCTTCCCGTTCCGGGATGTCATTGACGATGATGGAATTGGTTTCGCAGCCGGTGAGAAGGAGGAGGGCTGCGAAGAGAAAGGAGAAGAGTATTTTCATAAATTTTTCTTATTAAGGGTAAAATGTGTCAGTCTAGCAGCCGAGAAAACGCCCGGCCCCGCCCTTCTTATAGCAGTTACGGAATAAAGAGGAAATTACAAAAATCTATATGGAGGGAAAACTGTCAAAAAAGTCAAAAAAGAAAAAAGATCGGGCAAGGGCACGGGCACGTAGGAATTGCTGAGAAGTTGTAGGCGCTTACAATCCTTCTTTCGTGCCCGTGCCCGATCTCATTGGCTTTTTCTTATAGATCCATGCAGGCCCATTACCGAACCGGCGGCATATATAATGGTGGATGCCGGTCAATGCTGCGCGGTATTGGAGCAGCTTCTCTTTTTTATTTTTGGAGGGGAAGAGCGATTTGATCGCAAATAATTTATATAGGTGGAAAATTTCAGGCAGCAGAACTCTGAGATAAAGGGAAACTTTTTGGGGCCGGGTGCAATTTCTTTCGATCCAGAGGAGCCGGTTCCGCCACCAAAAGTAGGTGGAGTGGGGTTTGCCGCCCGTAAAGGAGGCAGAGACTTTATGCCACACGAGGGCCTCTCGGCAGACGTGCAGCGGAAAGCCGGCGCGTTTTGCCCGAAAGCAAAAGTCGGACTCCTCCCAGATCAAAAAGAATTTGCTCTCGAGGAGGCCGATCGTCTCAAAGACGCCCCGGCGGACAAATAAGGCGCAGCCGCAGAGATAGTCGAGGCTCAGCTCTTCCGGAATTTCTTTGGCGCGCAGGCAGGTGAAATCGAACGAGGCAGTGCGCGGATTCCACGTGCCGCCGAGATGATCGAGCCGGTCCCGCTCTTGATAGAGATAGATCAGCGCGCCTTGGATCGGCTTGTCCGCGCGCGCGAATGCAGATAAAAATTGGGGATCTACGATTGTATCGTTGTTGAGGAGCACGACGGCATCAAAATCTTTTTCGAGGGCGTAGCGGATGCCCACATTGTTGCCCTCGGCAAATCCAAGATTTTCCTTGTTTTTAAGCACCGTGACATGAGTTGGGAGAGAGTCGAGGGAGCCGTCGGTCGACCCGTTGTCGACAACGATGGTCTCAAACTTCTCGTAGTCCAATTTTGCAATGGAGTCAAGGCACTCCAGCGTGTCTTTTTTTCCATTCCAATTGAGGATGATCAGCGCGATGTTCACGTTTTGCCTCGATAGAAGAGTTCCAAGGCGGCGCTGTAGACTTGTTCGGGAGAGATCTGCAACAGACAGAACGGCTCCAAACATTTTTTCTTGAGGCAAGGCTGGCATGTGGGGGGATGGGAGAGGATGATCGCACGGCGGGTTCGATAGGGGCCGCACAACTTCGGATCGGTGGGGCCGAAGAGGGCGATGGTGGGGGTTTGGAGCGCGGCGGCGAGGTGCATGGGGCCGGTGTCATTGGTGATCATCAGGTCCATTTTCTTGATCAAGGCGCCTAAATGCAACAGGGACATTTCATCGGTAACGGCGAGCGCCCCGCGAATGTTTTTGACGATATGCTCCACAATGGGCTTCTCATTACCTTTTCCGGTCACGATGATCTGGCATCCCAAATGATCGGCAAGCGCGTTGCCTACCCGGATGAAGAGTTCGGGCGGCCACTGCTTAAAAAGATTTTGAGCGCCGGGATGAAGTCCCACAAGAGGAAGGTGGCCGGGAATGCGGTGCTTGATGAGGAAATCGGCGGCATGGCAATGATCGGCCTCATCGAGAAAAAGTTCTAAGCTGGGGTTGCTCACGTAGGCGCCTGCTTGGGCGACGAGCTGCAATCTGCGGTCCACTTCATGGATCGGTTTGTCCTCCAAGGCGGCGGTCAGGATGCAGTCGAGGTCTTTATTTCTTCCTTTGGTGCCGATGAGATGGGGCGCTCCCGTAAAAAAAGCAAGGGGGACCATGAACCGCTGGGAGATATGGAAGAGAAAGACGTGGCTGAACTTCTTTTTCCTCAATTTGAAGAGGAGCCAAGGATCTTTCATAAAGAAAAATTCATCAATATAAGGGCAGTGCTGTAGGAGATTTTCTCCTGCGCGCGTGGTCAAAACGCCGATATAAGCCTCGGGGTAAGTCTGCCTGAGGGCCCTCAGGGCGGGGACTCCCCATATGGTATCCCCTAGGCCCGTGGTGGAGACCACGAGAAACCGCCTCTCGGTCCGCTTGGGCTGAGGAAAGAGCTTGGCGAGGCCGATCAGTCCTTTGATGAGATGATTTTTCATCCGTCCTCCGGCGGAAACCCGGCCCTTAAGGGCCGGGTATTTTCAAAAAGACGACTTGGGAGGGGTACGAAGCCCCTCCCAAGACGCAGTAACAATCCCCGGCCTTAAGGCCGGGGTTCATAGGCTTACCCATTTTATCAGAAGAGTGATGTAAGTACAACAGTTCAACGCAAAGTCGCGGAGATACTAAGACACAGAGGACAATAATTTATTTGCGCCCAAGGACATGGGCGCATTTTAGGTAGATTTAACGGGATGATTTTGCAGCCTTCGACATAGCTCCAGAATATCCCTCATAACTAAATACATTTACTCGGGCATTTTTGCGATTGTGAGGTTTTGGTCTCACGACGACATCAATATCTTGCCCTTGCCCGTGTGCGTGCCCGATCTCCTCTTGCTTATGCTCTTGACCAGTTTCCCCAGGTGATCTGCCTGCCGAGCCGAGCGGATGCGGCGCATTTAACGGCAACGGAGCCGGCGAGGAGGACCGCTGAGACAACGGTGGCCAAGGTCATAAATCCCACGGCGGTGATATTGAGGAGGCAAATGTAGCGCGAACTCAAGAGGTTGGAGCGGATGGTGTTGACCTCTCCGCCTGTGAAATAAGCAGTCGCTCGGGCGATCCCGAGGAGCCCCAAAGCGGCGGTAGATCCCGTCGCCGTATTCAAAATTCCATATTGGAAAACGTGCAAGGCAGCGTCTTCGCAGGCAAGCGCTCCGTTAAGAATTGACTCACAAACGGAAGGAGAAGTGGTAGTTGTCGTCATGGCAGCGCCTCATGATTGATGAACCGGAGAGGCTATCATCTTTTTCATTTCGATGCAAAGTTTACGACGGGTCATTTTTCGCGCATCACAATAGTGCCGTTCCAATTGTCGGGAGGCGGCGTGCGCTGAAATTCTTCAGACTGCTGGATGAGGATTTGGGAGACGCTGTCGTTGCCTCCAAAGAGAAGGTTCGCTTCGGCGAACACTTTTGCAGCTTCTGCAAATTGCCGATTTTGGAACAGGGACAGGGCCTTCTCATAAACGGTGAGCGCTTGGAGAGTATTTGCCGAAGCTTCGCTTTTTAGTCCGAGCAGTTCGAAGATGAGGGACGATTGCGTTTTTCCTTTGACGGAGACTTTCTCGATGGGTCGAAGGAGCATCTGGTCCTTGACCGCTGTTGCGGTCCCTTCCCCGACTAGAATTTTTGTGCCGTAAAATTTGTTCAAATTTTCTAAACGGCTGGCGAGGTTGACCTGATCGCCGATGGCGGTGTAGTCCATCCGGTCGGGGGCGCCGATGTTTCCGATGATGGCAAGCCCGGTGTTGATGCCGATGCGCTGTTTGAGGAGAGCACGGTGCTCAGGGTTCATTTTTTTCCAGAGGGCCGGGAATTTTTCTTGCATGGCCAAGGCAGCCCTGCAGGCGTTCAAGGGATGGTCGGGCTGTGGAGTGGGAGCGCCCCAAAATGCCATGATCGAATCTCCCACATATTTGTCGACGGTCCCATGATGCTCTTCAATGATCTCGTTCATCACCCGGAAGTACTCCCCCAGAATTTCTAGGAGGGTGTCGGGAGCCGTCTGTTCGGCGATCTGTGTGAAGTTCGCGAGATCTGAAAAGAGGATGGTGATCTGCTGTTTCTCCCCGCCGAGGGTCGCAGACTTTCCGGAGAGCATGAGCTTGGAGACGAGGTCCAAGGGAACATATTTGGTGAGGGAATTGAGCGCGAGCTTCATTTGGTCTGTCGCCACATTCATCATGTTCACTTCCTTGATGAACGATACTTTGTCGCTGAAAGTTTCAGACGAGAAGGTGAAGGCGCCAATTTGATGGAGCTCATAGGCGATCTGTTTGAGTTTTTTCGAAATGAATCCAAAAAAGAGAGCGCCGAGCAATCCAAACACCAGGATGAGCGACACGGAGACGATCAGGGCGAACTTGGCCTCTCGATAGATCGGCAGCAGAAAATCTTCCTCGTGGATGAGGGTAATGATCTTCCAATGGAGCCCGAACTCTTCGGAAATCGGCCTCATATAGCAAGCGTAGTCTCCGGAAAGGAAAGGTCCCTTCGCGGCAGGCAGCGATTGAAAGTGATCCCAGGTTTTGCGGATGAGCTGATCGATCGGCTGATCATTGTGGCTTTCCGGAAGGGACGCTCTGGAGGGCTCCGAGGAGGTAATCACATTCCCTTTGTCGGAGAGGATCGCAACGGCCCCTGTTTTGCCTATTTTTACCGAATTTAGAAACAGATCGAGGCTGCTCAAGGAAAAATCGACGTTCCAAAAACCGACGAACTTGTCCTCGATTGTTTGCTGCAGGGTGTAGGTGATGCCCATGATGGGGGTGGGGTAAGCGAAGAGGTAGGGCTCCGACCATGTTCCATTGGGGTCCTTTTCTCCAGCCGCCCAGTAGGGTCTTTTTCTGGGATCGTAGTTGGTCCGGTTTTCGCTTTTGACGGTCCATTTCCGGTCTGCTTGATTGAAGCTGTAGAGGGTCTGCAGGGTCGGGTTCGTTGCGTCTTTGTTATCGATGATCCGGATATCGCCGATGATCTCATTGGAATCGAGCGATTTATAGGCGCCGTAAAAGGACCCGTCTGGGGTGGTATAGTAAACCCAGCCAAAATTGGGGACGACGCGCAGCAGATCGTGGCAGTAGCTGAGGACTTTCAGAGGATCTTGGAGCGACAGGTTCCCGGAGGCCACGAACCGTACTGTTAAAGGAAGGAGCCGGTGGGCGGGCGCGAAAAAATTTTGCGTGTGCTCGCTGACATGGCCGGAAAGCTCCTGGGCTAAGTCGTCCCATAATAGGGCGATGGTCTTTTTTGTGTTGAGGTAGGTAGGGATGCCCGTCGCCAAGACGGTCAAGAGCACGACCAAGATGACCGAGGTGACGAGCGTGGGCCTTAGGGGAAGAGGATTTTTTATCATGGTTTTATTTTGTGTCCCGATAGGGTGCTGAGGCCGTCATAGGCCGCATATTTGTAAAGGTCGTGCAGCGTCGGGTAATTAAAGACCCTGCCGATCAAGTAATAGAGCGTTTTTTTATTCTCCACTCGATTTACCATTGCTGGAGAACCCGGCTATTACATCAATGCCAGCGAGGTCCTAGAAGGCAAGGGCATCGCCTCGCAGGGTCCGCTGGCGAATGAGCACCCCGAATTTTGGAAGATGGTCTGGCATTCTGCCACCCCCGCCATCGTGATGCTTACCAATCAGGTAGAGCAGGGCATTGTAAAATGCAGCTGCTATTGGCCCACCAATGTCCCTCTGCTGTTTGATCATGGAGCATTCGCCGTTTTCCCCGTATCAATAGAGAGGAATGCTCTGATGGAAAAACGGATATTCCGATTGGAAAAAGGCGAGATACAAAAAACCGTCGTCCATTACAAATTGAACTGGCCCGATTTTGGAGTGATCGATCCGCAGACGCTCGCTGAACTTGTGATTGAAATCGATCGACTACGCACCGAAAATTCATCTTCCCCGATTCTCGCGCACTGTAGCGCCGGACTGGGGCGTACGGGAACATTCTTTGCAGTCCTGGAAGGTTACGATAGACTCAAAATGGGCGCAGCAGCTCCCGGCCTTGTTTTTGAGATCGTCTCCCAGCTCCGCGCCGAGCGGCCCAACATGGTGCAAACTAAAGAGCAATATCGCCTCATTTATGACACGTTGGAAATTCTCAGTAAGAGACTTGCTTACTTCTACGGGCTGACGTAGATTTTTCTTTCTTATAGGAGAAGAGGGGATTCTGAATAATTACTTCTTTTCAAAGATTTCATAATTTTCTAATGTCTAAATTATGGAATCCTACGAACTCATCGTGATCGGGACCGGCCCCGCCGGAGAAAAAGCTGCCGTCAAGGCTGCCTACTTTGGGCACCGCGTCGCCATCATTGAAAAAGGAGAGCTCTGCGGCGGCGCTGAGGTCATCACCGGCACCCTCCCCTCGAAAACACTCAAAGAGACCGCCCTCTACTTTTCCGGAAAATATGAAAAGGGGCTCTATGGCGTCGATCGGGATCTTGTCCGCGAAGCCTCGATCGAAGACTTCATGTTCCGAAAAAATTATGTCACGGCAACGGAAGGGCAGGAAGTGATCGCCAACCTCAACCGGCACAAAGTGACCCTCTATCACGGAACGGCATCGTTCGAGGATCCGCACACGATCCGGGTCACAGGGAACGAAGACCTTCTCCTCCACGGCGATTATATCTTAATCGCCACCGGCTCCTATCCCTACCACCCTCCCGGAATCCCGTTCGATGGGAAGCGGGTCCACGACTCCGATACAATTTTACAAATTCAGCGCCTTCCGGGCTCCCTCTGTGTCGTCGGGGCCGGCGTCATCGGCTGCGAGTACTCGACCATTTTTTCCACAATCGGATGCAAAGTCCATTTGATCAACGATAAAGAAAAAATCTTGCCTCAGATCGATGGAGAAATTTCTGCGGAGCTAGTCAAGCAGATGCAGGCGTCTGGCATCGAT
>JABDEH010000002.1 GCA_013287215.1 Chlamydiota bacterium | reverse complement strand
TCCGCTTACAGTGGGTTAGGTCCATGTCCTTCGTGGCGCGGGCATCCATGATACGTAATTCCATGGCATATCCTCCTTTTAAGAAAAAGGCAGGAGGTTCTTGGGTGATAATTCTTGCGAGTAGTCGATCAAAGGCAACTTTACGGCGAAGGCGATGAATGTCTTCACCTGTTTTGAGGGAGCGAATTCGAAGAGTTGATTCCAATTGTTTTCGAAATTCAGCAGCAGTTTTAAGATTTATCGTCATCTGTTTTTCCTAAAGTTGAGAGCACGGAAAAAATAGAATGAGATCCATGAAAGTAAACATTTCGCGATCCCGTGGCAGGTTCGTCTTCAGCAAACGCTATTCCAATAAGAACTGGGATATTGTTTGTAAATTTCCAAAGTCCACTGCCGCTGAGTCCAGCAAAAGAGGAAATCATCTTCCTTCGTAGATTTCTAATTTCATAGGTGTTGTTGCTCACAGGACATATGATATAATCAACGGTCGGTAATTGGTTGTAGCTTGAAGCGACAAATGCATAAGGGCCTATATTCAATTGGCATGTTTTGCGGTGGTCAGAATAGATGGGTTCGATACCTCCGAGTGAAATTAAAGCGTCCTTAAGTGAAAAACTTGGTGCTTCCTCAGGAATTTTATAAAAATCTTTATAAATTTTCAACATGTCAATGATGTCTTGCGTAGGAATGATAACGGCCAAATCTTTTGGTTTATTCACAAGAACATCATCGAGCATTTTTTCTTCAAACGAGGGGTCCCATTCTTTTACGGTGAAATTTTTAGCCGATTGGGCGGGATATTCTCTTCTAATTGTGTCAAATCGCAGGAGTATTTTCACAGATTTTGCTTTGCGAAGAGCTCTACCTACATGTGCAGCAGTAAGTAAGAAGTGGTGCGATTGATATTGGCACAATACAGCAGTAGCAAAATCTTGATCATTAAAAGAGAGTCCTATGGTGTAGGGTTCCAATTTTCGTCCCCAATCGGCCAGCTGCACATTGGCTTGGATCCACACCTCATCGATTGCCCCAGCAATGATTGCGCGCAGCTCTTCTGAGTCTGTACATTTCAAGAGTTGTTCCATTTCTTGAAAGGTAGCCAGACCTTTGATCAAAGACTTTTGAATTGCAAGATCGAGAATGGCAAGTTCAATTTGTTCATATTGAGTTGTTCCTTTGCGAATGACATCAGCGAGTGTTCTAAGTGGAGTGGTGACGCGATACCCTTGCCGCATTTCTATGTCCGATTGGGGAATTGCGTCAACAAAGTGCAGGCAGATGGTATTTGGGATTGCATTCCATTTCCTAAAGTTTTTCGGTACGGACATGTGGAGTTTGGCAGGGGACACATTACTGAGTCCATGGATCTCAAGCGCTGTTTCATGCGACCAAACGCCTTGAGGCTTGCCTTGCCTGTCAGCGCTCCAGAGTGTCCAAAGGGCAAGTTCCGGGCGTGGAGTTGGCGGATAATTGGCTAGTCGATAAATTCCATGTAGCTCCTCTTTGTGCCACTTCCCTGATGTGAGTTGGCGGTGAAAGTTCGTACGCGTAAATCCACATTCCACCGCCTGTCGGCTTGTGAAGTATCCTTGCTGGCTCTCGGCGAATTGGAGGAGTCGATTTTCCTTGCTCATACATGAATGTTATCAAAATGATAATATTTATGCAAATTTTATGATTATTAACATAAATGTTATCATTTTGATAACTTTTATGTTAATACACTCGTTTTTAGATGGTTGGGATCTTATCGCTTGGAACTGATTTGTGCGACCGGCAAGGTCGCGTAAGTTAATTCCTACCCCTTAGTCGTAGGCAAGGATGAGGGCTGAAGCCTGGCCGGCGATGGCGGGATCGGGATTCTGGAGGAGAGTTTGGGCGGCGGCGACTCCTTGTCTTCGGTAGCCGAGGGCGAGCATCGCTTTGGCGCGATTGAGCTGGGTGGGGATGTGCGCGGGATCGGCTTTAAGCGCTTTTTCGATCATGTTGAGCGCTTGGAGATTTTGCCCTTTTTGCAGATAGAGGGCGCCGAGGGTCTGCTGGTCATAGGGGTTTTCGGAGAGGACGTCGAGGGCTTCAAAGAAGCGGAGCGCGATGTCGTATTGGCCCTGCTTGATGTAGGAAAAGCCGACAAGGCGCAAGTCTTCAAGTTGATCGGTCCCCCATCCTAATACTTCTAGCCAGTTCATGGTTATCCTTTATGGTAGCGGTTGCGCTCGGAGTTCGCTCGGTCAAGGTCTCTATCTAAGGGAGCGATAGCTTGGAAGAATTGGAGCAGTTTGCTTTTTCTTGCCTCTTCTTCTGGTGAGGACGTCGGATAGGCCTCTAAACGGGCGACTAAGGCATCTTGCTTCTCCCCTGTGCCTATGGAGGGGCAGATCTGGAAGGTGAACAGGCTGAACAGGCCTTGTTTTTGGGCGAAAAAACCGGGAGGAGGGGTAAAGGTGCTCCAAGGGGTGACTGTGGGAGTGGTATTGAGGAGCTGGTCAATTTCGGAAACTTGCGAGGGGGTGGTGACGTCGATCTGCGTCTGGGTCGACACGCGCGCATCGGTGATGATCGACTGGTCGTAAACTTCCTGGTCCTGCGCGTACCGGGTTGAGGCTTCTACGCCGAGATTATCTACTGTGAGCTTTGCCATTCCTTACTACATACCCGAGAGGAGAATTTTTTCCTAGGATCTCTTCGATTGGGTGGTGGTGGATTTTTCTATTCCCACGAATTCCCACTTTTTTTTAACAGGTTGGAGATTAGTTGGATAGGAAGAGAATTTGGGGGTATTTTTTTGGAAATTAATTGCGAAGTATGGGACGCGCTGATAAATTGTGGGAAATAGAGGGAATTAGAGGGTGTCTGACGTGGGAAAGTTCTTTTTTAGCGGCTCGGTGACGGCGAAATTGGATGGGAAGAACCGGTTTGTTCTGCCCCAGGCGATGCGCTTTGGGCTGGTGGAAAATGGGTGCTTGGAGTTCACGCTGGCCTTAGGGCTGGGCGGCTGTTTGGCGATCTATAGACGGAGCGATATTGAACGGATTGTCGCAAAGTTTCAGGCAAAGCAGCATGTCGGCAAGTATCAGAAGTTTTTTACGCTCTTCTTTTCGACGCTGCACCCGATGACGTGCGATAAAGTGGGGAGGGTGACGATTCCTCCGATCTTGAAAAAAGCGGTCAATATGCACGGCGAGATTGTGGTGGCTGGGGTGCTCAATAAGATTGAGCTGTGGCCCAAAGATGTTTATGAAATGCATTTGCGCGCGCTTCTCGAGGGCAAGGATCAGGATTTTGATCTCGCTAAGATGTCGGAAGAGGCCTTTGCCCTATTAGAGGAGTCGGATGAAGCATGTGTCTGTGATGACGGCGGAGTGCCTTGAATATTTCAAGGATGCGCGGCTGATCACATTTTATGAAGGGACGGTGGGGGCCGGGGGGCATGCGAAGGCGATCCTGGAGGCCCACCCGGAAATTGAAACGTATATTGCATGTGATAAAGACCCGGAGGCGATTGAAATTGCTAAAAACGTTCTTAAAGAGTGGAAGAGCAAAGTGGTGTTCGTTCATGGCGATTTTGGAGATCTGGACGAGCATCTGAGGGACGAGAAGATTAAGCGGGTGGATGGGTTCTTTTTTGATCTGGGCGTATCGTCGATGCAGCTGGATCAGGGGCAGAAGGGATTTAGTTTCATGAAGGAGGGGCCTCTCGATATGCGGATGGACCCGAGCTCACGTCTGACGGCACGGGAAATTGTTAACCGGTGGCCGGAGAAGGAGTTGGGGGAATTGTTCCGCGAGCTCGGTGAAGAGCCCCGGTGGAGAAAGGCGGCAAAGGTCATTGTTGAGGCGAGAAAAAAAATGAAAATAGAAACGACAACACAATTAGCGGCGATTATCTGTTCGGCCTTGGGCGGAAGCTCCAAGAAAAAATTGCATCCGGCAACCTTGATTTTTCAAGCGCTGCGGATGTGTGTGAACACGGAATTGGAATCGGCGAGAAGGGGGCTTGAAAAGGCTCTGCAGTTGCTGGCGCCGGGCGGACGGCTTGGGGTGCTCAGTTTTCACCGCGGGGAAGATCGCTTGGTGAAGAATATTTTCCGGGATGCGGCCAAACTCTCGGGGTTTCGGCTGCTGACGAAGAAGCCGCGGGTGCCTACCTTAAGCGAGGTGCGCGCGAATGCGCGCTGCCGCAGTGCCAAAATGCGTTTTGCGGAGAGGATATGACTCGCCTTTTGGTTTGTATTTTTGTGTTCTGCCTGTGTCTCTATGCTTATATCGACAAGCAAAATCGGGTGACGGAGCTGCGGTTAAAAATTCCTGAAATTTCTAAGGAAATTCGAGGGCTTGCCGAGGAAAATTGCCGCATGCAATATGAGATCGACCAATTTGAAAATCCGCAGCATCTGATGGAATTGGCGGCGCTGCCGGAGTATAGCCACCTTAAACACCCGCTCTTAAAAGAGGTGGTGACGATGAAAGAAGCGGTGGCTCTTCAGCTGCCGGCTTCAAAGGAACCTAAAGCGGCTGCGCCCTTACATAAAAGAACGATTGCGCTGGGAGCTAGATAACTTATGGTCCGCGGATCTCCAACGTCTGGAGACCGCAAGCGGCTTGCGCTGGTTGCTCTCTCGGTCTGTTTCCTTTTCTGCCTGTTGATTATTCAATTTTTTAAGATCCAAATCATCGAAGGGGAGAAGTGGACAAGGGTAGCGAAAAGGCAGCATCAGCTTGTGGTCATCGAGCCTTTCCAACGGGGATTATTTTATTCCAACACGGCGGTGAAAGAGGGGCATCCTGAAGAGGCGCAGCCTTTTGTCGTGGATGTGCCGAAGTTTCACCTCTATATCGATCCGGAATCGATTCCGGTCGCTTATCGGGATGAGCTGGCGTCGGCGTTAAGTAAATATTTGAAACTCGACTGCCTGAAGGTGCGCGAGCAGTTCTATAAAAAATCGCGCAGCCGCAAAGTGGCAATGTGGCTCGGTAAAGAGAGCAAGGATCCGATCCAAAAGTGGTGGTCTGCCTATGCGAAGCAGCGGAAAATTCCGCGCAACGCGCTCTTTTTTATTCAAGATTATCAGCGCTCTTATCCTTTTGGAAAATTGCTGGGCCAGGTGCTACACACGGTCCGTGAAGACCGCGATGAGCGGACGCATCAGAGTATTCCGACGGGAGGTTTGGAGATGGTGTTCAATGACCAGCTTCAAGGGAAGCTGGGAAGGCGGGTGATCTTGCGCTCGCCGCGCCATCCTCTCGACACGGGGCAGGTGGCTATCCATCCGGAACATGGCGCCGATGTGTATCTGACGATCAATCATTATTTGCAGGCGATCGCGGAAGAAGAAATTTGCAAGGCGGTGACGAAGGCCAATGCAAAAGAGGGATGGGCGATCATGATGGACCCTAAAACGGGGGAGATCCTGGCGCTCGCGCAATACCCTTGGTTCGACCCTGCCGATTACCGCGCCTTTTTCAACGATGAAAAAAAGAAAGAGTATACGCGGGTCAAAGGGATTACCGATCCTTATGAGCCGGGTTCTGTGATGAAGCCGATCACGGTTGCGGTCGCGTTAAAGGCCAATGCGGAATTGAAGCGGCAGGGGAAGAAGCCGATCTTTTTACCGGAAGAGAAGATTCCGACGGTGCCCAAGGTCTTTCCGGGACGGGGTAAGCCGGTGAAGGATGTGAAGACGCATCGCTTTTTGAACATGTATATGGGGCTGCAGAAATCGTCGAACGTCTATATGTCGACGTTAGCTAGGCGGGTGATCGATGCGCTAGGGGAGAAGTGGTATCGCAAAACGCTCCAAGAGACTTTTGGATTTGGGGAGAAGACGGGGATCGAACTGCCGGGTGAAAGCTGCGGGCTTCTCCCGACGCCGGGAAAGATGCATCCGAACGGGGCGCTCGAATGGTCGGCGCCGACGCCTTATTCGCTTGCGATGGGGCACAATATTCTTGCTACCAGTTTGCAGATGATCCGCGGTTACGGGGTCATTGCGAACGGCGGCTTTGAGGTAAAGCCGACGTTGGTGAGAAAGATCGTAAAGAACGGAGAGGTGATCCTCGATCATACGCAAAAAAAGGAGCCGCGGCGGGTCCTCGAGCCGGAGGTGATCGCCGAGTTGACTAAGGCGATGAAATATGCCACCAAGGCGGGGGGCTGCGGGGCAAGGGCCGCGATCCCGGGATACACCGAAGCGGGGAAAACCGGCACTTCTGAAAAGATCGTGAACGGGGTCTATTGCAAGGACACGCACATTTCGACGTTCATTGGGTTTGCTCCGGTGAAGGAGCCTCGGTTTGTGCTGCTGATCGCGATCGACGAGCCGGAGAAGAAATATATTCCGGGGATCGGTAAAAATCAGATGGGGGGGACCTGCGCGGCCCCCGCCTTTTCCGAGATCGGCCGGCGCACGCTTGAATATTTAGGAGTTGAACCAGATGACCCATATGGGTATCCTGTAGGTGACCCGCGGGCGGACTCCAAGAAGGCCGACTGGGTTAAAGAGACGCAATCCCTAGCTGAAATTTACCGACTCTGGAACGGATGAAACTAAAACGGTTATTAAAAGATCTGCCGGTCAAGAAGATCGTGGGATCCAAAGAGGTTGAGATCACGGGCATCTGCGCCGATTCCCGGCGGGTGGCGCCGGGCAACTTATTTCTCGCAAAAAAGGGGCTTACGACCGATGGGTCTAAGTACGCGGCTGACGCGGCTGCAGCGGGTGCGGTTGTGGTCGTGACGGATCTCTACGATCCTTTTATCCCCTCGGTGGTCCAGGTTGTTTGCGAGGATGTGGCTGCCCTAGAAGCCAAGCTGGCCGCAACGTATTATGATTATGACCCCAAGGCGTTGTTTTTAGTGGGCATTACGGGGACAAACGGGAAGACGACGACCTCTTATCTTGTCAAACATCTTTTTGACCGCATGTGGCGCCCTTGCGGCCTCATCGGAACAATCGAATGCATTGTGGGCGACAGCGTATTTCCTTCGAAGTACACGACGCCCGATGCGATCACGAATTATAAGCTACTCTACGAAATGCGCGGGTGCGGGGACAAGGCGGCGGTCATGGAGGTCTCCTCCATTGGCATCGATCAAGGCCGGGTGGAGGGGCTTGTCTACAATGCGGCAATTTTTACTAACTTTACCCAAGATCATCTAGATTATCACAAAACCATGGAGGCATACGGGGCTGCGAAGATAAAATTATTTGCGCACGCCGCCGTTCGGATCCTTAATGCCGACGATCCGTTTTCATTGCAGATATACCACGATCTAATGAATACTTCACATTTGGGCGGCGCCAAAGCCTCGGGGTTTGAAGATTTTTCCGAGGGTTGTATTGAATGCATACTACCCTCGGAAAAATCTTCAAACCGCGAGAGCTTTCGCGCTAGCCGAAATGTAAAGTTGTCAATAGATCGTGGTATAAAAGAGGGATCCTTCCTCACTTATGGGATTGATCAGTCTGCCGATGTCCGCGCGGAGGGGATTGTACTCGGACCGGAGGGGACCTCGCTGACGGTCCGGTATCAAGATCAAAAGGTTTCGTGGAAGAGTCCGCTCATCGGCAAGTTCAACGTGTATAATGTGCTGGCCGTTTTAGCGCTCGCTGTCTCGGAAAATATTTCTTTAGAGGCCGCGGTTTCCGCGCTCTCAACTTTCAAAACGGCGCCGGGAAGATTGGAGCGGGTGCCCAATCCGTTTGGGCTCAATGTCTTCATCGATTACGCGCACACCGACGACGCCCTTTCGAATGTGCTGTTGACTTTGCGAGAGCTAAAAAAAGGGAAATTGATTACGATTTTTGGATGTGGAGGGAATCGAGACGCCTTGAAGCGGCCCAAGATGGGGGCGGTTGCGACGCGGCTCTCGGATGTGGCCATTGTGACCAGCGACAACCCGCGCAATGAGGATCCCCGCCTGATTATTGAGGACATTCTCAAGGGATGTGAAAAGCTCCCGTTTGTAGAAATCGATCGGCAAGCAGCCATTGAAAAGGCGATTGCGCTCGCAACAACAGAGGATATCGTGCTCATTGCCGGAAAGGGACACGAAAATTATCAGGTGTTTGCTCATCATACCATCGATTTTGATGACCGCGTCCATGCGCTCTCTGCCATGAGGCAGAAGCATGCATAAATTTCTTATGCTCTTTCTCATTGCCATTCTTTCTTGTTCTTATGCAAAGCGCCCTGCTTCACACAAGACGCAGGCGCGGAAAGCGTCGCCTAAGCCGCTGGTCGTCCTCGATGCGGGGCATGGAGGCAACGATCAGGGTGCCAAAGTGAACAATCTTCAGGAAAAAAAGATCACGTTGATGACCACGCTACTGGTGAAGAAATATTTGACCGAGATGGGGTATCATGTGATTCTGACCCGTTCGCGGGATGTCTATCTGACCCTTCCTAAACGGGTAGACATCGCCAATAAAACGGAAGATGCAATTTTTGTCAGCATCCACTACAATTCCTCACGTAATGCGCAAGCGAATGGGCTGGAAATTTTTTATTGTAATACTGCGAAAGAGGTGAAGGCTTCCAAAAAACTCGCACAGTGTGTCCTCTCTCAGTTGATCTCGCAGACCCACGCGGCCTCCCGCGGGGTGAAGCACGGTAATTTCCATGTCATTCGGGAGGCCGAGGTCCCGGCGATTCTTGTGGAGGGGGGCTTCATGACGAATCCTGAGGAGAGGGCCCTCCTCCGGACGAAAGAATACCTCGAGAGGTTAGCGAAAGGGATTGCGCTCGGTGTCGATAAGTATCTAGGATAGTTCAGATACCCTTTCCTTTGTCAAGGGTATCCGAAAAGTGAACCCCGGCCTTAAGGCCGGGGATTGTTACTGCGACTTGGGAGGGGCTTCGTACCCCTCCCAAGTCGTCTTTTTGAACGGCGCGCTCGCTGCAATCCTGGCCCTTTAGGGCCGGGTCAAGGCGGGCTATAAATTCAGGGGCGGAAGGCGCTGTAAAGCGCCCCGCCGCCTTGACCGTCGGAGAATCTCCTTCCTTCAGGAAGGAGTTCTTCAAAATACCCGGCCCTTAAGGGCCGGGTTTCCGCCTGAGGACGGATGAAAGTGGGGTTTGAAGGCTTTATTATACTTTTCAGATGTCGCCGACGAGAGGAGGGGATATCTGAATTGTTGAAAAAGACGTCCTCGGCGCGAATTGAACGCGCGACCTGCCGCTTAGGAGGCGACCGCTCTATCCACTGAGCTACGAGGACGCAAAGAAGAATCAACTATTCTATAGGGAAGAACAGAAAATGGCAACGAATCAAGCAGATATTGGACTTATTGGCCTGGCCGTGATGGGGCAAAACCTCGTTCTTAATATGAACGATAAGGGTTTTCGTGTGGCTGTTTTTAACCGCACGGTCTCGAAAGTGGACGAATTTCTGCAAGACGCGGCGAAGGGGACCCAAGTTTTGGGCGCCCATAGTTTAAAAGAATTTTTCTCTCTTCTCAAACGTCCCCGCAAAGTGATGTTCATGGTCAAAGCGGGAACTCCTGTGGACGATCTCATTGAAGAGTGCCTGCCTTTCCTTGAGAAGGGTGATGTGATTATCGATGGAGGCAACAGCCACTATCCCGACACCGAGCGGCGGGTGCGGACCTTAAAAGAAAAAGGGATTTTATTCCTCGGCGCCGGAGTTTCGGGCGGCGAAGAGGGGGCGCGCCATGGTCCCTCGATCATGCCCGGGGGCAACCCGGATGCATGGCCCCTCTTAAAACCGATCTTCCAAGCCATTGCCGCCAAGGCGGAGGATGGGACCCCTTGCTGCGACTGGGTGGGCGACGGCGGCTCCGGCCATTACGTCAAAATGGTCCACAATGGCATTGAGTACGGAGACATGCAGCTCATCTGCGAAGGATACGATCTGTTAAAAAATATTCTTGGCTGCAGCAGCGGCGAGATGGCCTCGATTTTTACGGAATGGAACCAAGGCCCGCTCCAGAGCTACCTTATCGAGATCACCAGCCAAATTTTTGCGTACAAAGACAAAGACGGCAGTCCGCTTGTGGACAAGATCCTTGATGTGGCAGGCCAAAAGGGGACTGGCAAGTGGACGGGGATCAGCGCGCTTGAGCTGGGGATGCCTGTGACGCTGATTGGCGAGGCGGTCTTTGCTCGGTGCCTCTCTGCCTTGAAAGCGGAACGTTTGAAAGCCTCTCAATTTTATCCCCGCACGACTCCGGTGTTCAAGGGGGACAAGAAAAAAATGACCCATGACATTGCAAACGCGCTCTATGTCTCTAAAATCATCAGCTACACCCAAGGGTTCATGCTGATGCGCGCCGCCGCAGATGAGATGAAATGGAAGCTGAATTATGGAGCGATTGCGCTCATGTGGCGCGGCGGATGCATCATCCGGAGCCGGTTTTTGAACGATATTAAGAAAGCTTATGATCATAACGCTCAGATCGAAAGCCTTCTTCTCGACCCGTTCTTCCGCCTAGAAATTCTGCGTGCGGAATCGGGTTTTCGCACGATTGTCGCCTCTGCTGCCCAGTGGGGGATCCCCATCCCTTGCCTGAGCACAGCGTTATCATTTTTCGACGGGTACCGCACTGCGCGGCTTCCTGCAAATCTTCTGCAGGCGCAACGCGATTTCTTCGGCGCCCACACTTATGAGCGGATCGATGCGCCTCGAGGGACCTTTTTCCACACGAATTGGACGGGCACAGGTGGAAATGTGAGTTCTTCGACCTATTCCGTATGATTATATTATGCGGTAAAACAAAGCCTGAGCCAATAGGCAAAAAGAGGATCATCAAAAAGGACGTTTCCTTTCCCGGTGCCTTCCTCATCTAAAATTCCTTTTGTCTTAAGGGCGTTAATAGAAGAATGTAGCGCGGAGGGGCCTGAAATTTCATACTTGAGCAGCATGGATTTTTGAAAGAGAGATCGCCTCTCATTCGCAGCAAGTCTTAAAACTCGCTGTTGACCTAATGTCAAAGAATTCAACAGCGTTTGATAGGCGTAGGCATTCTGTCTTGCAACGGTACCAAGCACCTCCTCGACAACTTTATAAGTAATTTTGGAGCGGGCCTGTGCAACTAAATGAAAGCAGACCATTTGTACATAATTAGGCGTATCTTGGACAAGTTCGCGCAGATAGACAATCGCCTGTTTTTCACATTTAATCCCAACGATCGCAAATCTTTCCATCACCCAGTCTGTAAATTCCGGACCAAATGTTGGGAACTCTATCGTTTGACAAGAACGATACAGGGGGCGCGCAGGGTCATTGAGCATTTCGGAAATCAGGCTTTTCCTCGAACCGGTAAATAAAAATGCAACATTGGTGAGCCTTTGCATGTGAGTTCTCAGCGTTGCTTCAAGCCACCCTTTGTCATCGATTTCTGAAATTTTTTGAAATTCATCCAATGAAACGATGACCTTTTCACCTAACCCGGACAGCTCTTCTAGCAGATCCTGAATAGCGCTTTTCACGTCTTCTTCTCCTAACTGCCCTAATGTAAACCCGATGCTTGAGGTGCCTGTTGCAGGATCAATCTCTGCGGACACTTTCGGTGCAATTCGGCCTACTTTTCTCCATAGAGTCTTCAACTTGCTCCTGAAGTCTCCTTTGGACTGGATCGCTCGCAGCATTTGATTCAAAAAGTCTTTGTGAGAAGTGATGTTAAAAATATCGATAAGAAGACAGGTATATCCTTCTTGCTCTAGATTCGTTAACAGGTTCAGCACAAAGGATGTTTTGCCAAATCGTCTGGGTCCCATAAGGACAACGTGGATACGGTTATTCAAAAATTGCCTTACTAATGAAGACAGTTCGGGGCGGTCGAGGTAGTAGGCCCCTTGTACGGGATCACCGAATTTAAATGGGTTGGCCGTTAACTTGCTCATATCTACTATTTTTAACAAAATACTGAAAAATTGGCAAGTGGTAAAAGCGGATAGTTTCTTTAAAATATGTTGATTTTCCATAGGGAAACGTCAATTTTTTCAGATTATTGTAATTTTTATTTGAGTTTGCATTTTTCATAAATAACTGAAAAATTGGCATATGGCAAATATACAATGTTTTCTTTAAAACGGTATGGGGCTTAGATGAAACCCTTGCAGGGATCCCACGTATTCGTTATCCTGGACGCTTATAACATAAGGAGTTCATATGAACGTTAAAAAGATAGACATGACTTGGATCGTGGTCAAAGATGTCAAAGCAGCAGTTAAGTTTTATACTGAAGTCGTTGGATTGAAATTGATGGAGTTTCACGAGGAATATGGATGGGCGGAGTTGCAAGGGCATGAAGGAGGATCCCGATTGGGGATCGCTCAAGAAAGTGCGGAAGAACAAGTCAAAGCCGGGCAAAACGCCGTCGTGACTTTCACCGTGGGCAATCTCGAGCAAGCAAAAGCGGAGATGGTCAAAAAAGGGGCTAAGTGCGAAGGGGATATTATAGAAATTCCGGGGCATGTCAAAATGCAAACCGTGATTGATAGAGACGGAAACCGATTTCAAGTCTGCGAATCCCTGCACCATTCCTGCTGCCACTGCTAATCATTGGGGGTTGACATCTTTTTTTCCATCCAAGATACTTATTCTACAAACCTACGGAGTCTCCTAATATGAGCCAAGAAACCCAAGACAAGCTTAAAAATATTCAAGAACGGCTTCTTCACATGTTGAGGTATCTTTGACTTAGCCAACAAAGAGAGGCGGGTAGAAGAACTTCAGTCGCTCATGGAATCTCCCAGTTTCTGGGATGATAACGATGCGGCGCAAGGTGTCATCGAAGAGGTCAACCAGCTCAAAGCCTGGACGCTTCCCTATCAAGATCTCAAAGAACGGTGCAACAACGTCGAAGCCCTATTGCCTGAAGCGGAAGCCGCAGGGGAAGAGGAGCTTGTCGCCGACTTAGTGAAAGAGTTAACGAACATCGATGAGGCCCTCGCCGAATTGGAAGTGCGCCGCATGCTCTCCGGAGAGATGGATGGCAAGAACTGCTATCTCGAGATCAATGCCGGCGCCGGCGGCACCGAGGCGTGCGACTGGGCCCTCATGCTTGCGCGCATGTACCAGCGCTGGGGGGCCAAGCGGGGATGGAAAGTCGATATCTTGGACAACGTCGATGGCGATGTCGCCGGCATTAAGAGTATGACGCTGAAACTTTCGGGTCCTTTCGCTTATGGCTATGCCAAGGCGGAAAAAGGGGTCCACCGGCTCGTTCGGATCTCTCCCTTCGATGCCAACGCCAAGCGGCACACGAGCTTTGCTTCGGTCGACGTGACCCCGGAAATCACCGACGATATTAAAATTGAGATTCGGCCCGATCAGCTCCGCATCGACACCTACCGCGCATCAGGAGCCGGCGGCCAGCACGTCAATAAGACAGATTCTGCAGTCCGTATTACGCATCTGCCGACCGGGATGGTCGTTTCTTGCCAAAGCGAACGGAGCCAGGTGCAGAACAAAGAAACATGCATGAAGCTGCTGCGCGCCAAACTCTACGAAAAAGAGGTGAGCGAGCGGGATGCCAAGATTCAAGGAATGGGCGGAGAGAAGAAAGAGATTGCCTGGGGCAGCCAGATCCGCAATTATGTCTTCCAGCCTTATACCTTGGTCAAAGACACCCGGACAAAATATGAAGTGGGGAATATCCAAGGAGTGATGGATGGGGACCTCGACGGCTTTATCAACGCCTATTTAAAGGAATTTGGATGAAAGAACATGACCTCCGCTACACGTTAATGACCGATGCGCCTTATTTAAACGAGTGGCTGCTTCAGGAAGGGGTCATGCATTGGTTCCCCTTCTCCTTAGGAAAAGAGATGGAGGACGCGGCGGCCTGCTGGATCGGCTTCAGCAAATATTCTTGCAGCCTGACCGCGACGATCGACGGGATCCCCGTGGGAATCGGAACGCTCTTTTTAATGCCTTATCGCAAAGTGGCCCACCACTGCCTGTTCAAACTCATCGTCGACAAAAAACACCGCAACCAAGGCATCGGCACTTCCCTGGTGAAAAACTTGAAAAATTTGGCAAAAAACTACTTCCGCCAGGAGCTCATGCATATCGAAGTGTTCGAAGACAACCCGCTGATCAAGATCTTGCACGCCCAAGGATTTAAAGAATTTGTGCGGCAAGAGCGCTATGTGAAAGAAAATGGGAAATATTACGCCCGCATCCTCTTGGAGGCCTTCTTATGACACTGACGACCCGGTTCACGCAAGAGACCGAAGGGCATCTGCTTAAACAATGGCTGCAGCAGGGAGATACTCTGCGGTGGTTCCCGATGTTCGATGAACGGGAAATCGATGACGCCGTCCGCATTTGGATCGGGTATGCCAAGTACCAGGCCTCTTTAACCGCAGAGTATGACGGCGTCCCGTGCGGCATGGCCAACTTAAATTTGCAGCCCTATCAAAAGATGGCGCACCAGTGTCTTCTTTCCATCATCGTCGATGAGGAGCACCGCGGCAAAGGCGTCGGCACGCTTCTTTTACGAGACTTGGAGAAGCTCGCCAAAGAAAAGTTCAGGATTGAGCTCCTCCACCTGGAAGTCTACAAAGGAAATCCGGCGGTCAACTTATACCGTCGCTCAGGGTATGTCGAATTTGGATGCCAGACCCGCTTCATCAAAGACAAGGGGGAATACATTGGAAAAATCTTTATGCAAAAACCCCTCTGATTTCCATAACATTCAAGAAATTTTTAACGAGATCAATGCGGAGTATTTTGACAACACGCTTAACCTGCCGATCCGCTGGGCTGGGAGAGTTCGCTCTAAGCCTTTGAGGTCGATCCGGTTGGGCTCTTACGATCAAAAAAAAGGTTTAATACGTATCCACAGCCTCTTAAAGCAGCCCCATTTTCCCCGTTATTTTATTTCATTCATCGTGTATCATGAGGTCCTCCATCACCTGTATCCTCCTATTGTAGAGAGAGGTAAAAAGCGGCAGATCCACCACAAGGTTTTTAAAGAGAAAGAGAGAGCATTTAAAGAATTCGAACGTGCGAAACGTTGGCAGAGGCAAGAATTATGGCAGGGCATAGCAAATGGGCAAACATTAGAGTCCGCAAGGGAAAAGCAGACCTCATCAAAGGGAAGATCTTCTCGCGGATCACCAAAGAGATCATCACGGCAGTCAAGCAAGGGGGGAGCGATCCGAAAGCGAATACGCGCCTTCGTCTTGCGATTCAAAAGGCTAAGTCCGCCAACATGCCGAGCGACAATATCGAACGCAACATCAAAAAAGCCTCGAATACCGACCAGGCCGACTTTACAGAGATGACCTATGAACTCTATGGCCATGGGGGAGTCGGGCTCATCGCTCTGGTGATGACCGATAATAAGAACCGGATCGCCACCGACATGCGGATCGCCACGAATAAGCGAGGCGGAACCATCGCCAGCCCCGGCGCCGTTGCGTTCAACTTTGATAAAAAAGGCGTCATCCAAGTCTTAAAACAAAACGCCTCCGAAGAGGAGCTTTTCCTTGCCGCCACCGACGCAGGTGCCGAAGATTTTGAGGCAGCAGAGGACCTCTACATCATTACGACCCCTCCCGATCTCCTTTTTCAGGTGAAGGATAAAATAGACGCATTGGGCATTAAATCTGAGAGCGCCGAACTCGAAATGCTCCCCAAGACATATGTCGAGTGCGATGAAGAAACAGCAAAAAGCAACACCGCCCTCATCGACTGGATCGAGGCCTTAGACGATGTGGATGCTGTCTATCATAATATGAAAACAATAGAGGAATAGCATGTTCTCGTTTGACGCTTTTGTACAGGCCGCCCAAGGAGCCCCTCCCCAAGCGCACTTGATCGTCAGCGAGCAGCAGGTTCAGAGAAAAGAAGGGGGAGCTCCAACCTCAAGGGCAGAAAACCAGGCCGCATGGAGATGCTTCCAGCAGGCCCTCGCCAACATGCCGCGCAGAGAAGAGATCGACCGCCGCTATCATATTAAGCTCGCGAAGCATCTCAGAAGAGGAGATCCTCTGCTTCCCGAACACATCCGAAAGTTTGGGGTGGGCCTCGCCGACGTTCATGTGAAGGATTTGATTTCAAGATCTGAAGAGACCGTAGAAGATGTTCGGAACCTTCCCCCCCAAGCGGTCGCCGAGCGGGTTGAGGCTTTGAATGTCGCCCGTTTTGTTTCCCCTGAGCCGGTCCCGACCCACTGGCATCACGCCTTCATTCCGGATCTTTTTAGAAAGGACCAGCACCGATTGCTGCTCTTGACCGATGTCGTCAGATTGCCAGCATGGGACGCCTATCTGGAGCTTTTAGCTAAAAAAGTTGTTCAGTATGAAATGGATGAGGGCACCTTGATCCCCGCGCCCTCCCCAAGCGGCGGCATCGAATATTATGAAGCAGTGAAGAAGATCGGTTCCGGAGCCGGCCTTGTCGCCTATATGTTCAGACCTGTCTCTTCCCTCTCGGCACTGAAGCCTCTTCTCGTGTTCCGCCCTACCCAATTTCACCTCTCTTCGGAAGATGCGGTGCAAACCCTGCTCAACGATCTCGAACCCATTATGGGGCATACCGGGTATTTAGCCGCTAAAGAGGATCTCGACGAACTCATGAGAGATCCCGCCTATCAAAATATCGAAGCCGCGGGCTTTAGTTTGGGGGGAGTCCATTTGCAGCGCTTCCTCGTCGACCACTACGCGAAAGTGACCCGCGCCGTATTTTTTAACGACCCGGGCGTCGACCCCGCTACAGCTGCAGAATATGCCGAGCGGGTCAACCGATTGCCTTTGGGAGATCGGGTTTCCCTCGTCTTTTACCGCACTGTAGGGGACCGTTGCCACTACTTTGGCCGCCACCATGTAGGAAGGGGGATCTCCCACCCTAATGTGGATATGCGGCTGGTAGAGATCCATTCCGATCATCGGAATGTGCTGTCCGCACGGGCCTTGCACACCGAGCCCATGCTCCATGATCCAGCTTCTCACGTTACCGTATGCCATGAAGGTGAAAACGTTCATGCGCACCTCGATAGTTCCTTAAGAGGCCCGCAGGTTGTTTGGTATGAGGACTTGCGCCAGTCGCTGGGTGGGCAAATTCTTTTTGCTCTTATCAATCTGATCTATTCAGTGGCTAAATCCATTCTGGATTGTTTGGGAATCCAAATCTTCCGCTCAAGCTTAAGAGGTCATTGCGAATGTGCCGACGCCTAGAGCTAGGATGACAAGCAGCCCGCCCAAAATCGCCACATCTTTAAGCAGCAGCGTCTTTTCCGTCGCGCGGGCATCGCCCGACATCGTCCAAAAGTCATGCATTTTAAGGCCCGTGCCGATGGTATAAAGGATGAGAAGGAGCGCTCCAATTTTCGCATAAAAGCCGAGCAAAATCGAGATCCCGCCGATCATTTGGATGGCGATGGAAAGCGGAAGGACCAAGGAAATCTTAGGAATCTGTTTCATTTCCATGTAAGAGGTTGCGCCGCGCCAATTGATGATTTTGTCCACTGCCGACCATAAAAAGGCGATACCAAAACATAAGCGGGCAACCAACAAAATAAAATCAGCAATAAATTCCATAACAATTCTCCTGTTAACCTCCTTGTAATTTTTTCACATAAAAAAAGCAAGTACGGTTATTTCCAGGAGACGTAGGTGCCGACGCCGCGCATCTCATCGAGAGAGACCTGCTGGTACTGGAAGTCGTTCTCCGGCGGCAGCACGCCTTCCATGAGGATGGCGAGCCGTCTTGCGTTGGAGCGGGAGAAAAACTGCAGGGCAGCCTCCTGCACCTCTTCGTAGGTCAGCGATTCGATGCTGGCTATCCGCTGCTCGATCCAATTAAAATCTCCTTGATAGTCAAAGGCGAGAGTAAATAGCCTCTTAGCCATCCAGGAGGGTTTTTCAGGAGGCATTTTGAGAGTGGTCACCAGCATGTTCTGAATATTTTCAAAACGTTCTTGCGGGAGGCGCTCCGGGAAATTTTTCACAAAGTCCTCCAGGAAGAGCTCAAACCGTGCGATGAGGTCGCGCGGATGGTGGGTGTTCGATTGGACGGCAAAGAGCTGCAGAAGCTGCCTCTCCACCTCGAGGTCCCAGGCCTTTGCCATATAGGCGGTCTGCTGTTTCGTGCGCAGGGTTTCAAAGAAGCCGTCCTGCAGGGCTTTGGATAGGATCTGCTGGAGGCCCCGTTTTTGAAACGAGAAAGGGCCTTCTTGGACCAAAAGGATCACGCCATTGCCCTGCCTCTCGGTCGTCTGCTTGATCAGATACGGTTTTTCCGGGAGGATCAGCAGGCGCCTTTTGTGCTGGTCTGCAACCGGATAGGCTTCCGATGAGAGCTGCGCTTTGAGATCGGACCATAGATCATTCACTTGAGGAGTCGTGAGATTGCCGTAAAAAAGACCTTCGACATAGGCTTGCTTCCAGAGCGCTTTTGTGAACTGTGAAAACTCCTCGTAGGTGACCCCTTTCAGCGCTTTGAGCTTCTCAGAACTTAAAGGTGCGTCGTTGTAGATGAGGCTGGAGAGCAGCTCATTGGCCTGGCTGACCGGAAGTTCCTTAGAGGCGTTGTCGTAGGTGCTCAGAAGAGAAATTTTCAGGATCTCAAAATGGTCTCGTCCCGGGAGGGCATTTTTGAGCGCCTGGAACGCTTCTTTGGCCAAGATCGGGGCCTTGTCGCTATAGCCGTTGATCGTGAGAAGGAGCTTCAGATCTTTTTGAGCGAAGTCGGCGCTTAAGGACGCGGCGCCGGCAAAGAAGAGAGTGCCTTGCAGCTTCTCACGCAAGGCTTTGATGTAGAGGTCGAGGAGGACGATTTTTTTGGTTGAACCGTCGATGAGCGGAGACTTAAGTCCAAAGAGAAGGCTCGCTTCAGGCACAAAGTAGCGCGTATCGGCTGCAAAATAGATCTTCCCTTCCGCATCGTCGGCTATGAGCGAAGGGGAGGACTCGGCAGGGGCAGATACAAGAGAGAGCTGCTCAGGAATAAAAGGGTTCGGGCGAGGCAGTTGGATGTGCGCGTTGGGCGTTGCGGAGTTCCACGCAGTGAGCTTAGATCTGGGGAATTCTTTGAACGCATACTCGGCGTTCATCCATTTTTCTTTGGTCGTCGGCGCAATACCCGACAGGGCTGGATCGGCGATGAGGGTGAAGAGACAGGTTTGTGCTTTGAGGCTTTCGATGAGCGCCATCGCCAGTTCGGGATCATACTCAGCGGCGATCGCCGATTTTTCAGGATAGGTAGAAAGATCTTCATAGACCATGCCGGCCGCGTGGTGCTGAACAAATTGATACGCATCTTCGCGTGATTGGTATTGGTAATCCAGCAGTGCGAGCGTTTTCATCTCATCGAAAATATAGGGGGGGATGCCCGTTTTTTTCAAGGCCGCGATCGCTTGGAAGCAGCGCTCAATCACTTTGTCGTAAGCGGCCAATCCGGCTTCAGTCAGGGAGATTTCTATGCTGAACAAGAGTTGGGACCGGCTGAACCTGTCGGCAGAGACGTTGATGTTTTCTGCCAGTTTCTCTTTTTTGAGGACATGGAGAAGGCTCGTTTCACTTTCATTGCCCAGTACATAGGCGACCAGTTCTATCACTTTCTTTTCTTGGTCCATCGCAAAGTCTTTGGGAAGTTCCCAGGCAAGGGATAAAACTTTTAAGTCTTTGATAGGTTTCAAGGCTAAGAGGTGCCCTTTTTGCTCCGCAGACGCCATCTCGCCATAAATTTTTGAGGGAGCGACGGGCCGTTTTTCTACGCGGGAAAAATCACGATCGACAAGCGCCGTGAGGGTCTCGATGGGGAGCGGGGAGATCACGACGAGGTGCATCCTGTTTGCGCTATAGTTTTTCTGATACCACTCTTTCAATGCTGTTTGAGGAATTCCCGAGAGGGTTTTCGCATTCCCTGTAGAGAAGGCGCAGTTGGGGTGGGCAGGATTGCCCGTTTCCTTGAACACCATATACTGGCGCCATCCGTCGTGCTCGATATTTTTTGCATGTTCCTGGTCCACCGCATGCAATTCTCTCCCGATGCAAGAAGGGGAGAAGAGCGGGTCGATAAAGAAATGGGAAAAACGGTCCAGCGCGCCTTCAAACGCGTCGTTGTTGATGGAAAAGATGTAGACCGTCCGATCGGTGGCGGTGTAGGCGTTGACAGTGCCGCCGTTGTCGTGGATGTACTGCATGTACTCAAATTCTTTAGGGTAGGCGGCCGTCCCCATGAAGAGCATGTGTTCTAAAAAATGGGCCATCCCGGGATATTCTTTCGGGTCCATCCAAGAACCGGCCTCTACGGCAAGGGCCGCAGCGGATTGGTCGGAACCGGGATCGGAGACTAGGTAGACCTCCAGGCCGTTCTCGAGGCGCAGCTTTGCGGTTTTGCGGTCTTTTAAGGTCGTAGTGAGAATGGGAAGCTTGGCCTCATCCTCTACGACCTCATAGTGGGCAAAACATACATGTTGGACCAGGCATAGAACCGCAATCAGCCATTTCATAGAACTCCTAAGTAGAGAATTTTTGATAATCTGAGTTAACCTGATCCCAAATATAATCTGCGCGGGCTTTTCTGCGTAGATGTTTATCGGGATTTTCACTTCCGGGGAAGTTTTCCATGTCGATCACGGGACCGAACGCCGCGTGAATCCCGCCATGAGTTGTCTTTCTCTCTTCACCCAGCTCGACTTGGATTGTCTCGGGAGGCGGGAGAAGATCATAGGTGGCGAGCGCCATTGGATAAAAGAAAGTCGGATGGCCTGCCTTTTTTGCCATCAGGTAAAACATTTCAATGCTTTGCGGATCGAACGGCGCTACTTCAATCACGCCCTCTTTGTTGCGCCGATCGCGCCCTCCGCTGGGAGCGACATAGATGCATTTGCCCCCCTCTTTGAGAAGCGAACTCATGAGCTCCATCGTCTTTTTATTGTGCATCTGTTTTTTTAACTTGTCTTCGGGCGGGAAATCGATATACCGCTTGGAGTAGATGCATAAGAGATTGCGGCCCATGCTGAAGGGGACCGCCAAAGGATCTGTGACGACACGCTCGCCTGCGACAAAGATCATCTCTGCCCCGAGCCGGGGATCTATCTTCTCGAGCAGGATGCTGATGGCCAAGGGATCCGCCTCTGACTGGTGGTTGGCGAGAAGGATCACATTGCGCCCTTTCGAGAGGTGGGAAAGGATCTCCCTCGCGTGATTTTCACCGTGCAGAGAAGAGATGCTCATATCAACTAAGGGCCGTAAAAATTCCAGCCCAAAAGCATAGTAGTCGAAAGGCTCGCGCACTTGCGCATGGTAGGGCTCGAAGATGAAGGGACGCTGCTGCTGCTCTTTGAGAAGTTCTAAGAAGTTGAAAAAGCACGGAAGAGAGGCCTCCATGGAGAGGCCATGATCTTCTAACGTTTCTTTGTAGCTCTCGTAGAATTGCTGCAGGCCGAAAATGATTTTTTTATCGATCCATCCCTTCGCCCCATAGTCTTTGAGCTTGAGCAAAAACTCAGACGTCAAGTTTTTTTCCATTGGTCGTCGAATAAAATTGGAATTCGTTGAGGTGAAGCGTGTCTTTCGCCGCAAATTTTAAGCTCGCATTCCACTTTTCAGCCACCCTGCGCAAATATTTCTTGTCATTGTGGTCTAAATAATGGTCCAGGTCGGGGTGAGAGATCAGCTCTAGGCCAAACTGCTGCTGCTGCATAATCAGTTTTTTCAGCGCCCGCTCAATTTCAATCGAGATACTCTCATGGGTTTTAATCTGGCCGCTGCCGCCGCAGTAGGGGCATGCGGTATAAAGCGTTTGAGTGAGCGATTCGCGGCTGCGCTGGCGGGTCATTTCGATGAGGCCGAATTCGCTCATGCCGAGGATGGTGCATTTCGCTGAATCATCTTTCATCGCTTCTTTAAGGCGGTCGAGGACACGGCGCTGATTTTTGCGCGCGCGCATGTCAATGAAGTCGCAGATGATGAGGCCTCCGATGTTGCGCAGCCTCAGCTGCTTGGCAATTTCTTCAGCCGCTTCCATGTTGATGCGCACGAGCGACTCTTCAACATCGCCGGTCTTGCTCTGCGACGTACTTCTTCCCGAGTTGACGTCGATCGTGTACATCGCTTCGGTGCGGTCGAAGAAGAGATAGCCCCCGCTCGGCATCCAAATTTTGCGGCGCAGCGCCTTCTCGATCTCTTTTTCGACGCCGAACCGCTCGAACATCGCAGCCTTGTCCCGATAAAGCTCGATCTTGAGCGGATGTTCGGTGCTATATTTTTCGTAGAGCTTTTTGCAGTGCTGGTAGACCTCATAATCATCGACGAGCAACCGGTCAAATTTTTTGTCGACGCAGGTAATGATTGCCCGTTTGACGAGGTCCGACTCTTCATAGAGGCAGGTGGGCTTGGTCGAGTTGTTAAAATTATCGACGATGGTCTGCCAGGTTTTGAGCAGATCATTGGCTTCCTGAATGAGCATTTCTGCAGTCGCGTCCATACTGGCCGTTCTGCAGATGAGCCCCATCTCTTTCGGCATCTCAAAAGCGCGGATCAACTTCTTGAGCCGATCTCTAGCGCCCCGATCTTCGATCTTGCGCGACACGCCGCGGTGTTCGGCATTGGGCAGCAGAACTAAGTATCTTCCCGGTATCGACAGGTTTGAGGTGAGCCTCGCTCCCTTGGTGCCGATCGGCTCTTTGACAACCTGGACGAGCACCGCTTGGTCGATCTTCAAGATTTTCGAAATGTCCGTCTCACTCCGTTTCCTGGAGTCTTTGGCGTCCACCTCCAGATCAAAGTCCATATCAAACATGTCTTGGAACTTTTGTGTATTTTCCAGAATGTCGGAGATGTGGATGAAGCCGTTTTCGCCCTCGTTGATATCGATGAAGGCCGATTGGATATTGTGAAGGATATTCGTGACTTTCCCGCGATAAATATTGCCAGCGAGCTGACGATTGCTTTTGCGTTCGATAATCAGGTCGTAGAGTTGGCCATGCTTCAGATGGGCGTACCGAATTTCCTTAGATTCAACGTTTAAAAGAATTTCTTCCATTTCTGAGGTTCCTGTTGTGAAGTGTCATTTTAAACGAAAAGATGAATAGATTTCGAGGACTAATTATCAGCACCTGAGGTTCTCTAGAAAATTATGCTGGACGAGGCGTAGGGCGCCCTTGATCCCGCTGACGAGGGCCTGCGGCGGGCTGGCGCCGTGGCATTTGACGACAATTCCGTTAACGCCCGTCAAAATCGCCCCGGGATATTCGGCATAGTGGAGCCTTTGGCGGATGCCCGATAGGACCGATTTGAGGTGGGGTGAGCAATCTTCTGAGGCGGCTGCCTCGAGCTGGTTGAGCAGCGCGCCGGCGATCCCTTCCGCAGTTTTTAAAAAAACATTACCGGTGAATCCATCGGTCACTAGCACATCGCAGAGCCCCGCCAGCGCTTCCCTGCCCTCGATATTGCCGACAAACACGCGCCGCGCCTGATTGAGAGCGAGAAGTTTCTGGTAGGCTTCTTGATGCTCAGGGGTCCCTTTTTTTGCCTCGGAGCCGATATTGAGCAGTCCCACTGTAGGCTCGGGAATGCCGCGGCTCTTTTGGTAAGCGATGCCCATCAGGGCAAATTGAAAGAGATTGTCGGCGGTGCATCGAGTGTTGGCCCCAATGTCTAACACGGCCATCTCTTTAGACTCTGTGGGGAGCAGCGTCATCAGCGCCGGCTTGTCGATCCCGGGCAGTAATTTTAAACTTAGGGCGGCGCATGCCATCAGCGCTCCGGTATTGCCTGCCGAGACGAAGGCATCGATCTTTTCCTCTTTTAGCATTTGGATGCCCAGGCAAAGAGAGGAACCTTTTTTGCGGCGGACCGCAGTCAGCGGGTCGTCTTCCATGGCGATGACCTCGTCCGTCGGGATAAATTGGATCCCTTCCTGAGATTCCATGGCTTCGGAAAAAACGACAAAATCTGCTTGGGTTTTTATTTCGCGGTGCAATGCGAAAAGGGCAGGGAGGAACACCCCGGGAGGGGTGTCTGAACCCATGAGGTCAATCCCTATCTTGAAACTACTGTGCTCCCGCATGGATCACCGCGCGTCCTGCATAAAATCCGCAGTGTGGGCAGATCTTATGGGAAAGGCGCAATTTGCTGCAGTTTGAGCAAGCGGAAACGTTCTGGGGCGACTTTGCGTGGTGGGCCCGGCGCGAGTTTTTTCGGGCGTTTGAGGTGCGGTTACGTGGTACTGCCATAGTTCTTATTCTCCTAAACTATCAAGTATAGTAGTGAAAATCCTGATTCCTTTCAAGAAAGATCAGCAAATGGGAAAATATCTTTCCCTGGCGGTTTGAAGTATTTGCTTACGTTTTCCCTCTCTGGACAATTGCCTTGGTGGCATTCCGTAAATAGAGGGACTGCGAGTAAAATCGATTCCCTGAGCGCTTCCGCATAGTTATAAACCGGGCTTTTGAGATCCGCAAGAGGCTCGGTGTGATAGAAATCTTTTACTTCGATCGCGATCTTAGTCGGTTCATTGCAGATCGAGCACGGGAGCCAAGCTTCCGCTGTCGCGTGCAGGTGGATGACAAGATGGCCGTCCGCGAGGTAGGCTTCTCCGACGATGCTGACCGGGCCAGGGAAGGAGAGCTCTTTCTCTTGCACATCCAGAAATTCGGAGGTGACGACCTCCGCGATCTTTTCTGCGCAGCCGCCCTTTAAACGATCAATATAAATTTTGAAGGGTGAGTTCATCCGTCCTCCTGCGGAAACCCGGCCCTTAAGGGCCGGGTATTTTCAAAAAGACGACTTGGGAGGGGTACGAAGCCCCTCCCAAGACGCAGTAACAATCCCCGGCCTTAAGGCCGGGGTTCACAAGAAGACATTCTAAGCCAATGAAGCTTTAAGCGCACGTTGAAATTATTTTTAACAGTTCACGCGCGGCCTCCGAACTCGCATCCTTTTTATCGAGGAGGGCTTGGAAAGCTTCAAGCGCGCGAGTGTAGGCTTCTCGATTTGAGAGAAGAGCTTCAAATGCCTCGTGGAGGGACTGCTCGGAAAAATTAGGGCCGATCAGCTCCGGAAACACCGTTTTGCCGGCGACGATATTGACGATGCAATAATGGGGTAGGCGTACCCTTAAAACATCTTTGGCGATGAAGAGATCGAGGGGCGATATGGCATAGGTGACGACCGTGGGTACGCCATGGAGGGCGAGCTCGAGAGTGACAGTCCCCGACTTTGCGATGGCGTAGGACGAGGCTGCCATGAGGTCGTAGGTTCTTTCGGGAGGGACGAGGAGAAAATGCTCGGTTAAGTCCTCTTGATCGATGCACTTTTGGATCTGCTCAGAAAACTTGGCGGAGATCGCAAAGAAGAGATGGGGATGGGAAGGAATGAGTTTTTTTACTGTTTTGAGAATGAGGGGAAGGTTCCGCTCGATCTCTTTGGCGCGGCTGCCGGGAAAAATGCCGACGAGGGTTTTTCCTACGGGAAACGTGAGGGGCCGGTAAGTTGTCTCTTGCAGCCGCTGCACCAACGGGTGCCCCACATGCGCAACAGGAAGCGTGGTGTGGGAAAAATACTCTGCCTCAAACGGAAATAAAGTGAGGAGAAGATCGAGCGTCTCAGCCATCCGGGGGATCCGTTTTTTCCCCCAGGCCCAGACGGAAGGGCAGATGTAGTGGCATAATTTTCCTTCATATCCTTTTTTGCGCAAGTGCCGGGCGAGGCGGAGGTTGAAGCCGGGATAATCGATGAGAAGGACGGTTTTCGGTTGCAGTTCGAGGATGGCGTTTGCCACTTGATAAAATTGACGGACCAGTCTTGGCAGGGCGAAAAACACATCGACAAAGCCCATCACCTGGAATTTTTCCATCTGCATGATGCACTCGATGCCGGCCGCGCGCATTTTGGGGCCGGCGACGCCGGCGACTTTTACATCGGGGCGTTGTGCGTAGAGCGCTTCAAGGATTTTTTCTCCGTGGAGATCGCCGCTGGCCTCTCCTGAAAAGATGAAGAGGTCGGTCATGGGGAAATCCCGAGTTGCTCGGCTAAATAGCGCGCGCCCCCTTCAAAGATGGCCTTTGAAGTGCCGTGCCCTTGATAGCCGATGGAGGGAGTGATGATGAGCTCGATGGGCGGCGAGCGGACGTTTCTTTGGAAGGCAGCCTCCGCGAGCTGTTCGATGAACTGGAAGCAGCGGGCGGTGCCGACGCGCTGGTCGCGGTTGCCGATATAAAAACGGAGGGTGCGATCGGCCAGCTGCGGGATGAGGCGCGTGAGATCATATTGGGGAAATTCGGGAAAACCGGTGAGCGGCGCAAAGCCCAAAATGGTACGGACCTCCGGGATGACAGCAGCGAGATGGGCCGCCATGAATGCGCCGCGGGAGAGCCCCGCGACGGCGAGTTTGCCCGGAGTGAGGAGCCCCTCGTTTTTTAGTTTGTGGATTTCTCGTGACGCTTGATCGGTAAATTCTTTGATGGGATTGCGTCCCTTTGCCATCTCTTCTTTCCAGAAGGCGAGGACGGCGTGGTTGGGCTCTAAATGTCCTTCGTGTTCGGGAAGCGTGAGAGAAAAGATCCGGAGCGGGTACGTTTGCCAAACGATAACGGGCTGGTTGAAAGGGTCTTGGAAGAGGCTCTCTTTAGCGGAGAGGGCGAAGTAGAAAATCGCGGGCAAAGGGCCTAAAGAGAGATCGGGGCCGACAAAGTCGAGTTTCATGACGTTCTGCGGGGCGGCCGCCTTCTGGGGCGGGACCTTGTTTTTCTGCGGACGGGGAGGGCCTCTTGATCAAGGTTTGAATAAGCGTAGTCCCAATCCTCCCAGATGGTTTGCAGGGCGGGTTCTAAGCACGCACGGAGGTCTAAAAATTTCAGGGCGAGCCCAAAGTCGGGGTCGTGCGGGATGCGAATGCGGTGCGGCTTTTTCTTTTCGAGCGGCGTGATCCGGTATTGCGCTGTGAGGACAGAGACGACGATCATTTTTAGCATGCGAGGAACGGGGAAGAAGGGCTGGAAGATTTCGTCGATGAGGTTGTAGGCCGTCTGCTGGATCTCGCCTAGATGGGGGATGTGGCTTAAGGAAGAGAGCTTCTTTTGCAAAAAGGGGAAAACGAGGCACGCGAGGAGGACAGGGCGCTCTAAAAGCGGTTCTCCCGGGGCGTGGAAGGTGGTGTCGACTTCTTCGAGATAATCATAGATCTCTTTGCCATCGGGGGTGTCTAGGAATTTAGACAGCGCTGGGAGCAACATCTGCAGCATCCCGTGTTCTGCGAGCAGTTTAAAAAATGGCTTTGCCGATCCCGATTCGAGCATGCGCAGCAGCTCCTCAAAGACGCGCGACGGAGAGCTTTTCAGGATTTCGTGGCGGCATTCCAGCAAGGAGATATGAGCCTCTTTATCGATTTCAAACCCGAAGCGGGCTTGGAATTTTAAGAGGCGCAGCATGCGGACCGGATCTTGCCTGAAGCGCAGATAAGGCTGGCCGATGGTGCGTAAGTATTTCTTTTGGAGATCGGGATACCCCTCGACATAGTCAATAATGGTTTCGGTAGAGGGGTCGTAAAAGAGGCCGTTGATAGTGAAGTCTCTGCGAAGGACGTCCTGCTCGGGATTTCCCCATTCGTTGTCGCGGACGATCAGGGCGTCGGTTTCTAGATCCCCGGTGCGGAAGGTGGAGACTTCTAAAATTTTCTTTCCAAAGCGGATATGGGCGAGGCGAAACCTGCGGCCGATTAAAATGCAGTTTCTAAATAATCGTTTAATCTCTTCGGGTTTTGCCGAAGTGGAAATATCATAGTCTTTAGGCGTCTTTTGGAGGATGAGATCGCGTACGCTCCCTCCTACGAGGTAGGCGGTATAGCCTGCTTGCCGCAATTTTTCCATGACATAGAGGGCGTCCGAGTCGACTCCCTTGAGGGGGAAGGGGTAAGTTTTCTGTTCCATCGTTTGTAGCAAGGGTAGGCGATCCGAAGGTAAAAAGTCAATCATTAGAGAGGGGAAGAAGCTTTTCCCGCCCTCGCGGGAAAAGCTTCTTAAAAACTAATTTTTACATTGTTAGTAGGGGACCCCCATAGATCATGTCGGGGACGCCGCACTTCGTGTCCCTGCGTCCGGTTCGTGCCCAAGGGAACACTTGTCCCGACAGATGCCTATGCTAAAATAATAGTTTTGTAATTTCCCCGAAGAACTTTTCATTATTTTTTAAAAAAGCCTCTCTCCAGTGGTAGCGGTCAAGGAGTCCTGCAGGGTCTCTGCCGGTAAGTAAATAAGCTGCATACAGCGCTTCAATTGAGGCGAGCCCCGAATCGGGATCCGAGCAGCCGGTTTGGTAACGGGGATACGCCGTTTTGAGGCGGGGAAGGCTGCGCCGCTGTCCTTGGGGAAGATTTTCACACATCTGGGCCGCATAGCGCCAGGTTGCATCCACAAGAAAAAGTCCATAATCCCGATCATCTGCGGAGAGCAGGGGAGCGTCAAGTGTCAAAATAATGAAAGAAGAGAGATCAGGAATCGGGTCTACGGGATAGGTCAAAAAAAGACAATCGGTGCGGGATTCGAGACCGCGCAAACTGCATTTTTTTAAATTCTCTTTTCTATGTCTTAAAATAATAGTAGAAACTAATTTGTTCATTAATTATAGGTTAATTTACAGGTGAGTCAATGCTTAATATTCTTTGTGCGATCAATCTCTTCTTCTTCATGGGTTCCGAAGATCATCCCTGGTCGCAAAAACTCTCGGATGAAGTATTATCTAAAGTAGAATTTATTGAAACATTAAAAGAAGAGCTGACGATAGTTCTTGTAGTTTGTTCTGATGAGTTGGAAAATAAATATAAAGTTGCTGAATTTCCCACTTTAGTGCTTGCCGATTCTTCGGGCGAGATGATCTACAAAACCTCTTATTTACCGCTCGAGGCCAAACCTTTTGCGCTCCACTTCAAAAAAGTGCTTAAAGATTACCGGGAGTTGAAAGAAGCGCTTGTTTGTGTCGATACACTCAAGGAAGAAGAGTTGGAAGCGCTGTATGCGGCCTCCAAGAAGATGGGAGGGCAGGCCCAGGAAATCTTAGAAAAGGCCTTGAAAAAACAAAAGTCGCCCTACGTTCTTTTAGACGAATATGCGCAGCTGTGGAAAACCCGCAAGCGGACCGACCCTGAACTGCAGCTGATGCGAAAAAAAATTGAAGAGCGCGATCCGAAAAATGAAAAATCGACGCTGCTGCATCTGGCGATGATCGAATTTAAAGGGCTTTCTGCCAAGCTCAAAAGAAAAGAAGACCCGCTCATCGCCATCCGCCCATTAAAGGCCTATTTAGAACAGGTGAATGACTCTGAGCATCGATGGGCTGTAGAAATGGTGATCGCCCAGTACTGCATGAGAAAAAATCGGATCCAAGAAGCGTTGGTTCATGCGGAAGCCTCTCTTTCTCAAGCCCCCGCCATTGCACAAGCGGAAATTTCAGAGACGCTTGGCTATCTCAGGGAACTCGAATTAAAGTATTGATTGCCACGAAGAGACCGCAATGAGCTCTTGCGGAATCTCAAACAAAAAGCGGGACGGATTCGAGTTGGATTCTTTGCCCATCCGTTTGCGCTTGCGCGCCATGCTCAAGGTCAGATGAGTTTTAGCACGGGTCAGCGCCACATACATGAGCCGGCGCTCCTCTTCAAGCCCCGTCTGCGAAAGACTTTTTTCATGGGGGATGATGTGGTCTTCCAATCCCACAAGGAAACAGGCGGAAAATTCCAATCCTTTCGCGCTGTGGAATGTCATCAGATTGACCTTGTCTTCAGAAAATTGTTTCTGCTGGGAGTAGGAATGGTTTTGGTCGAGAAGGGTGTTTACTAAAAAGTGATGCAGAGAGACCTCGTCGGGAGGCGTCTCTTTTTCATAGTTAGAGAGCACTGCGAGGCATTCTTCGACGTTTTCCCATTTGAACTCGCGCATTTTGTCGCTCTTGACATCGTCAGTGATCGCTTTCTTGTAATTGATCTCGTCCAATAACCACTTCAAACTATCCACGAGAGCCCCTTTCTCGAATTTCTCCGCAGCCGTCCCCATCAGGGTCACAAAGTTCTGCACCGCCTTCACCGCTTTTTCATTGAGTTGGTCTGCCGGAGGGTCCTTGAGCACGTTCCACAAGGGGATGTTGCGGGTGCGATTCACTTGGGTCAGAATATCCAAGGTCTGATCGGAAATGCCGCGGCGCGGGACATTGATGATGCGAAGCAGAGACTCTTGGTCTAAAGGATTCTCAATGGCTTTGAGGTAGGCGATCAAATCTTTCACCTCACTCCGTTCATAGAGCTCGGTGCCGCCAAAGATCTGGTAGGGGATGCCGCGGCGCCATTCTCCTTCTTTTTCCCATGCCGCCTGCATGAGGGCCGCTTCGAAAGGGCGCGACAGAAGGTTAGAACGATAGAGGATGGCCATCTCGTTCCACCTGAACCCTTTTTCTTTGCGCAGATGGATCAGGCGTTGCACGACGGCTCCCGCTTCCTCGAGCTCGGTGGGGGCGTGAAAGAGGGAAATGGGGGGCCCGGGGGCCACCGTGCTCCACAACTTTTTGTCATGCCGCTCTTTATTATTTGCGATGACGGCGTTGGCCGCTTGCAGGATCGTGGGGGTTGAGCGGTAATTTTGTTCGAGCTTGACTACGGTGGCCGATTCAAACTGCAGAATGTGTTTGATCTCAGCGCCGCGCCACCCATAGATTGACTGATCGTCATCGCCGACGACGCACAAATTGTGATGCTTGGCCGTGAGCAGGGATGCAAGCCGGTACTGGACCGGATTGGTATCTTGATATTCGTCGATCATGACGTAGCGAAAACGCTCCTGGTAGGCCGCGAGCACCCCCGGAAAATCTTCAAAGAGTTTGACAGTCAGCGATAGGAGGCTGTCGAAATCGACAGCGTTATAAGCCCGCATGCACACGTGGAGGCGGTCAAAGAGATCTTGAGAAAAGCGATCATCGACATGGGCCTCTCCGCGATTTTTTGCGGCAGCGATCTTGGCGATCGAGGGTTCTAGTGAGGGGAGCTCTCCCTCATGCTCGAGTAAGTGGCGCGCCAGCTGGGTCATCAGCCGTTTGACATCTTTCTCGTCGTAGAGGCTGAACTTGGCCGTATAGCCGAGCCGGTGGATTTCTTTACGGAGCACGGCGCAGCAAAAGCTGTGGAAGGTGCAGAGCGTTACTTGTTTGGCAAGCGCGGTGTTTACGAGGGTAGAGACTCGCTTGCGCATCTCGCCGGCAGCTTTATTGGTGAAGGTCAGTCCGAGGATGGCCGTCGGAGGGTTTCCTTCATTGTTGATGAGGTGTGCGATCCGGTGCGCCAAAACGCTGGTCTTTCCGCTGCCGGCCCCGGCCAGTATGAGGACGCGGCCCTGCGAGGTCTTGACAGCTTTTTGTTGATTGGGGTTGAGCATCCGCTTAACTCGACTTTGTACAATTTTATAGCGGCATCTCCGAGAGAAGCGCTGGCAAATTTCTTATTTCTTCGCTCATTTATAGCGCCTTCGGCTATTAATTTCGCGAAGAAATAAGAAATTTGCAGAGCGCTTCCTCTAGATCTGCTCGCTAAAAATTGTACAAAGTCGAGCTAAAGATAACCTGTTCTGCAAAATTCTGCAACCTGGCTCGAGGGAAGAAGCAACGCAAAGACACAAACATATCTTTACGCATAAGTTTTTCTTGCTACGTTTTCAGGTTGAAGGAGTTAGGGAAAAGCTCAATCTGATCTTGACAACCACCTATATAATCGGTTATATAACCTATTAAATAGGTTTAAAATGACGCGCGGGAATTCCCATCCCCTTTAGGGGATTGGGATGAGAGCGCGCCCTTATTTCCCCTGACACTCCATAATATATCTTCGTATCACCTCAGTTGTGACCTGGCCGGCTGTTCCAACGTAATAGGCTTGTGTCCATAACTGTTTGGTAATGAGTCCAACGCGTTTTTCCAGCTTGCATGCGATCCTAAATTTTATTATACTCTTAGCTTATGGAAACGGTCAGAATTTTTCATCTGAAAAATCTTTCGCGGAAAACGTACAGCCTTGCACGGGAAGGCCAAGTCGAGTCCGGACGCGTTTGGACGTTCTGCAGAGATACCCATAAAAAAGCGCGAGATTCAGGAGAAAAATGGCCTAAACGAGATGCTCTGCAAAAACTAACAAAAGGCAAATTCTCGCTTCATAGTCAATCCGTCCAAATGGTGTGCCACGCCTTTCTTGCCAACGTCGATACAGCCTGCAAACTCAAAAAGATCAACCCTCGGGCTCGCCTTCCTTACAAAGACAAATATTTTTATCCTCTTTTGTGGCCGAAGCAAGCCGTAAAATGGGAACATGGCGCCCTTACTCTTCCAATGGGAAGAGGAAGAGAATCTCTTCGATTGAAAGTTGATCTAGAAAGCATTGACTTTGGTGCTTGTAAGCTTATCTGGGATGGTAACTATCAGCTCCATGTTACCATTGATACACCGACTCCCAAACAAGAACCAGCTCCTCCCTTATGCGCAACTGTCGACTTAGGGCAAATTCATCTTGCAGCAGTGACGACAGAAACCGGCAAATCTCTTGTGGTTTCTGGAAGAGGCATACGCACCTTGAAAAGACAGCGTACTAAAGCTGTGGGGAAAATAGCAAAAAAACAAATCCGGTGTGCCAAAGGTTCTCGGCGTTGGAAAAAATTACAAAGAGCTAAGAAAAAAACCAACTCTAGGGCCAAAAAAAGAGTTCGAGATCTGAGACATAAAGCCACCACTCAAGTCATCGACTTTTGCAGACAAGAAAAAGTGACTCATCTCTACGTCGGAAATCCCGAAGGGGTCCAAAGAAAAAACTCGGGAAGATATCATAACCAAAGAATGAGTCAATGGGAGTTTGGAAAAGATATTTCCTATTTAGAACATAAATCAGAAAAGATGGGCATTGTGTGCTCCAATGGATCAGAAAGGGGAACCTCAAGCCATTGTCCGCAATGTGATCTTCGAAAAAAAATCAAAGGACGCTTGTGGGAATGTCCCCAATGCGGTCTGAAACTTCACCGAGACGTTGTAGGCTCAGTGAACATGTTCCCTCTAGGTTTTGGGATAAAAGTTGAAATCCCGAACCATATAACGTATCTACGTCCGGGAGAGCTTCGGCTTTTTCGGTGTAGTAGTAGCCTGGGCACAGGCCAAAGTAGTTTTGCAAAGCCCTCTAAAAGCAGCCGACAGGAATCCTGTGTTGTGCAAGCAACAGGCCCGTTTAGAGGGAGTTTGCAAGAAGCCCATCCCCTTTAGGGGATTTGGGAGTGTCACAGATCTTCTTGAAACAACAGAAAATCCGGTCTTGACAGTCACCCAATATCATGCTTGAATACCTCTGTAACTATGAGGTCTTTGTGAACACTTTTCTGACTTATTTCCTTGGTGACTTTCTCTCGGGCTTAGGCCGTTTGCTCTTTGTGCTCTTCTTGTTTTTTGTCCAGGATGCTGCACATGCGGAAAATAAAAAACCGTATGTGTTGGTCACCGGCGGCGCCGGCTATATTGGAAGCCAGACATGCAAAGCCCTAGCGGCCAAGGGCTATATCCCCGTGACCTTTGATTCCTTGCAAAGCGGAACCGAAGACGCTGTGAAATGGGGTCCCCTTGTGATCGGTGATTTAATGGACCCTGAGGCATTAGATCGCGCCTTTCACGCTTACCCGCCGGTTGGCGTGATCCATTTTGCCGCTTTAACCTCAGTAGGTACATCTGTCATGGATCCCTCAAAGTTCTATTGGAATAATGTGGTTGGATCTTTAACCCTTTTAGAGGCCGTCAGAAAGCATCGGATTCCTGTGTTCATTTTCTCTAGCACCGCAGCCGCCTATGGGATTCCGCTAGAAGGTATGGTCAACGAATTTTCACCCTTGCAGCCCATCAATCCTTACGGGAATACAAAGCTCATGGTCGAAAAGATGCTCTCCGATTTTGAGCGCGCCTACGGGATCCGTTATGTCTGTTTCCGGTATTTCAATGCAGCGGGAGCAGACATGGAGGGCGAACTGGGCCCCAATTTTCAATCTGCCACGCATCTGATCCCGATGATTATCCAGGTCGCAGCCAAGAAAAGGCCCTATTTAGAGATCTATGGCACAGACTTTGATACGCCCGACGGAACAGGAGTTCGAGATTATATCCATGTGGCCGATCTAGCGCGGGCGCATGTGCTGGGATTGGAATACCTTCTCGATGGAAACCCCAGCGTTGTACTAAATTTAGGGAGCGGGCACGGCTACTCTGTCAAAGAGGTCGTCGCAGCGGTTCAAAAAGTGACAAGCCGCACCATTCCGCTTGTTTATACAGCGAGAAGAACAGGAGATCCGGCCGCCGTTGTCGCAGACTCAAGCCGCGCCAAAGAAATTCTAGGGTGGGAACCGTGTTGCTCAGACCTTGAATCGATGATCCGCAGCTGCTGGCAATGGCATCAAGCGAAATACAGAGAGTGAATTTTACAAACGGCGCTTGAGAGCGGTGAAGTCGTCGAGGGCGGCTTTTGCCGACATCCAGCGGCCTTTATGGCGAGGCAGGATGTGAATTTCAAGGCTGGGCGGCAGTCCTGGGCGAGTGTGGCGGAAAGCTTCACGGACAACCCGCTTGAAACGGTTGCGCAGGTGCGCTTTCCCGAAGCGGCGCGATACAGTGATCCCGAGGCGGGGGGAAAGATTTTTACCTCGGCGGTAGCCGAAAATGAGGGCAGCGCCTACCCACTGCTCACCCTTCAAAAGAGCTTGAAACTCTCTCTTTTTGAGGAGGCGGGCCTCCTTGGGAAAGTTTAGGCGGCCAGTTTTTTGCGCCCTTGGCGGCGGCGGCGATTGACAATCTTTCTGCCCGTGGCCGTTTTCATTCTCTTGCGGAATCCGCAAGTGGCTTGACGCTTCAGTTTGCTGGGTTGGTATGTGCGCTTCATTCATTTTTCCTTACTGTGAGGTAATTATTTTTCTCACGATCCTACAGGAATTTCTCAAATTCGGCAACACTTTTGCGTATTGAGTTGGTAAGAAATTATTTTAATCTTCTTATTCATATCCTAAATCTTGCAAAAAAGAGGGGAATCGCATATAACGGTGCTAAACTTTTATTTTTTAAGGAATAACATGAAAGTGCGAGCCTCTATTAAGGCAGACCGTTCGAAAGGGGACAAAATTGTTCGCCGCAAGGGTCGTGTCTATGTGATTAACAGTACGGACCCTAACCGTAAGCAGAGACAGAAAGGTCCTGGACGTAAAAAATAATTCGGAGAATATGGCAAAAAAATCATCGGTTGCAAGACAGAAGAAACGAGAGCGCCTTGTAAAACTCAAGTGGGACAAGCGCCAAGAGTACAAAGCGGTCATTTTAGATCAAAACAAGAGCGACGAAGAGCGCCAAGCGGCCCAGATCTCTTTGAATAAACTTCCCAAAAACTCTTCCCCTATCCGTCTGCGCAATCGCTGCCAGCTCACAGGCCGTTCCAGAGGCTTCTTGAGAAAGTTCAAACTTTCAAGACTTTGCTTCCGCGAGCTTGCGAATCGAGGATTGATCCCCGGCGTCGTCAAAGCTAGCTGGTAGTTCAATTTGTTTTCATCCTGTTTCGGGCTGCCTTGAAAAAGGCGGCCTTTTTTATTTGATCAATGGTATTACCTCTCACTTTTTGTAATTAATGAGTTTTCTTCTTGGAAATAAACTATTTTTTTCGTTAACATGATGAAAAACGGGTAGATTATGGTTCATGAGCAGTTAAAACATCTGGATCCCAAGGAGTTAGAATTACCGGAAACGGTATTTGTACGAGATATTGAGAGCAAGGTCTTCCAATCGATTGCGATGCAATGTCTTGCAAAAATTGAAGGCGTCGCGGTCTTGGAAGGGAATTTGATCGATAGTTTGCTCGGAAGGGATCCGTTTGAGCGAGTGAAGGGGATCTACGTCGAGCAAGACCAGAAAACTCATACCGTTAATGTGAAAGTGGAAGTGAATGTTGCTTATGGAGTCTCGATCCCCGATAAGGCCGAGGAGATCCAGACGAAGATCGCGCACGAGATCGCGCGGCTGACAGGCCTGCATGTCTCCTCCGTCCATGTTGTTTTCAAGAATTTAATTCACTTTGAAGAAAAGCCTAAAGCGGTTTTTAACCAGTACAGCGATGAATTCTAGAAGCCATGTTCTATTTTCTGCGATCCACCTCTTCCTTGTCCTTCTGATTTTGGGCTTGGGGGCGTTCTTTCTCGCTCTCCCCTTTGCCCCTCATGTGCGCCTGTTTGTTCTCCAATTTTTCACGGAGAACACCTCTCCCTTTGCAAATATAGGCTACGCCCTCCTCATCCTCGGAGCTGTGCTCTTCATCGGGTTTTACGCGCTCAACCGCGGCCAATATTACCAAGTGAATATGCGTGCCGAGGTGCATCAGTCTCTTGTGCGCGATTATGCCCGCAGCTACTGGAAAGAATTGTTTCCTCAGGAACTGGTGCTGCCCAATGTCGTGATCTATCCCAATCAACGGATCGAGCTCATCACCGAACTCCCCAAACTTGCCTTTGAAGAGCAAGAAGCAATCCTTCAGAAAATTGAAAAGGAGTTTGGCGCGATTTTGGCCAAGAACTTGGGTTACGGAAAAGATTTTCTCTTGACCGTTGTAATCAAATAGTCTTAGTGCTGGATCACAAAGCTAATTTTAGCAGTCACGCGATAGCTTGTGATTTTATTATTTTGCACGTGCGCATGGACCCACTTCATGTCGATTTGCTTGATATTTTTAATGGTCTTGCTCGCCTCTTTGACACCTGATTTTAATGCATCTTCGATGCTTTTTCCTTCGCAGATCACTTCAATCACTTTTACAATTGACATAGACAACGCTCCTTTCCTTTTTTACATAGACGGTATACGTTTAATTGTAAACTATTTTGGCTTAAGGTAACTTCCAATAAAGGGGGAGCTGCGAGATGCTGGTTTTGCTTGTATTTTCATTCTTAGCAGGGGTTTTTACGGCGCTTTCGCCTTGTATTTTGCCTGTTCTTCCGGCCATTTTAGCTGCCGGCATTGCCAAGGGGCGCCTCCGGCCGCTGGGCACAATTCTGGGTCTTGTCTGCAGTTTCTCCGTTTTTACATTGACCCTAAGCTGGATTGTGCATGCCACTGGCGTCTCGCCGAACCTTTTACGCTACGCAGCGATCGCCTTGATTTTTTTCTTTGGGCTCGTGATGATTTTTCCCCGCCTTTCGAATTGGTTCGCCCAAATCACAGCTCCTATCGCGGGCTTGGGTCAAAAAATCCAAGGCACCCAAGAGCGCCGCGGTTTTTGGGGAGGGTTTTTATTTGGCATTGCCTTAGGACTGCTTTGGACACCCTGCGCCGGGCCTATTCTCGCTGCGATCACAACGCTTGTTGCCACCGGCGCTGTCAATTTTACCGCTGTCCTCATGACCCTCGCCTATAGCATGGGAGCGGGCATCCCGATGTTTTTCTATGCCTATGGGAGTTCTAAGCTGATTCAAACCTCTCAGTTTCTCTCCCGCCATTCCGAACGGATCCGGCAATTCTTTGGCGCATTGATGGTCCTTTTTGCGGTTGTATTGACTTTCAACTGGGAGATGCTCCTCAGCGAAAAACTCTCCCATTATTTTCCTGAGCTAGCATTAGAAAAGAAACTTCCCATCATCGATACCTTAAAAGCCGCGCTGGGACAAGAGGCGTTGTCAGAAAATGAGCCGGCGCCGGAACTCGCGGGGATTTCAGGATGGATCAATTCTCCGCCGCTCACTCTTGCTGAGCTTAAGGGAAAAGTAGTTTTGATCGATTTCTGGACCTATAGCTGCATCAATTGCTTGCGCACACTTCCCTATCTCAAAGACTGGTATCGCGATTATCAGAACAAGGGATTTGTGATTATTGGGGTCCACACCCCGGAATTTGAATTCGAAAAAAGCTATGAAAACGTGAAAAAAGCTGTAGAAACACTCGGGATTGCCTATCCTGTCGCCCTCGATAATCGTTATCAGACTTGGAATGCCTATCATAATCACTATTGGCCGGCCCATTACCTCATCGATCAGAGCGGGATGATCCGCATGATCCATTATGGGGAAGGCGGTTATGCGGAAACAGAAAACGCGATCCGCGGACTTTTGGGATTGGCCCCCATCGCCATGATAGAGCCGCAAACGTCTTCGCGCCCCCTGACTCCGGAAACCTATTTGGGACTTTCTCGAGGCCGCAGCTATAAAATGGAGATTTTCGCTAATCAAACCTTTGACTATCGCTACACCCCGCCGCTCAGCGACGATCAGGTAGGGCTAAAAGGGCCTTGGCGCGTGGAGAATGAATCCATTTTGGCCGAGGGGGGTGCAAGCTATCTGGATTTGAACTTCCTCGCGTCGCGCGTCTATCTCGTCTTATCGGGATCAAGCTCAATGCCCCTTGAAATTTTCCTAGATGGAGATTCTTATGGGGACATTCATGTCGACGGTGATCGAAAATATGATATCGTTGCTGCCTCTTACGGGAGGCATCAACTCTCTCTGAAGATTCCGAAAGGGGTTAGGGCTTATGCCTTCACTTTTGGGGATGAGTAAATTTTTTGATCGTCTCGATGTCTTTTTTGCTGATGCCTTTGATTTCAGACAATTCTTCGGGCGTCGCCTCGAGGATCCGTTTCACGCTGCCAAACTTGCGTAAAAGCTGCCCCCGTTTCTTAGGGCCGATGCCCGGCAGATTATCCAATGTACTAGTGAGCGTGCGCTTGCTTCTTTGTTTGCGGTGGAAACCGATTGCCACCCGGTGGGCCTCATCGCGGATTTTTTGCAGCATCAGCAAAAGAGGAGAGCGGAGGGGAAGGAGCAGCGGCTCCGCATGATGGGGAAGAAAAATCTTTTCTTGCGTCATCCCTTTGTCGTGGCGAGCCCCTTCTTTGGCGAGCGACATCAGATCGACCGTCGCGATGTCGAGCTCTTTAAACACCTCGAGCGCGATATTGAGCTGCCCCTTGCCGCCGTCGACGATGATGAGATCGGGAAGGTCGTTTTCCTCTTTGGCGCGGATCAGCCTGCGGGAGAGGACCTGATGCAGGGCGGCGTAGTCGTCGCCTTTGGTGATGCCGCGGATGTGGAAGTAGCGCTGCCGCTTAGAATCTCGCATCCCTTCGGTGAAGGCCACCATCGAGGCCACGAGATCGCTGCCCGAAATGTTCGAGGTGTCAAAACATTCGATCCGCTTGGGATAGCGGCTCAAATGCACGATCTCTTGCAGCTCGAGGAGTGTTTTTTCCGCAAGCGCTTCCGGGTCCCGCTGTTCAAAGAGCGTTTTGGCATTGTGCCCGGCGAGTTTGACGAGCGCTTTCTTTTCGCCGATGAGCGGAGTGTGGCACTTGGCCCCAATGATTTCTGCGAGCGCATTGGAGAGGGAGAATGGCAGCAGAACCTCTTTGGGAGCAGGATGTTTTTTATAGTGCTGGAGTAGATAGGATTCTAAAAGTTCTTCATCGTCCGCAGCGACTTGGTTAAACCTGTCCTGTTCGGAGCCGACGAGCTTGCCTTCGCGCACGAGGAGAACGACAATGACGACCTCATCGCCGAGGCGGTAGAGGCCCCATGCATCGCAGCTGATGCCGCCGGCCTTGTCCACAATTTGCTCCGTCTCGGTCACATGCTCTATCTGCCGGATGGTTTTGAGCAGCGAGGCCGCCTTTTCAAACTGGAGCGCCTCTGAAGCAGCCTCCATCTCGATATAGAGATTTTTAAGAATTTGCTTGTCTTCTCCGGTCAAAAATTTAGCCGCTCCTTCCACATAACGGTCATATTCCTCGTGCGTGCATTTGTTCACGCAGGGGGCGATGCACCGCTTCATCCCGTAGAGCAAACAGGGGCGCTTTCTCCGTTTGAGCTCTTCGTCAGAGCACTGGCGCAGCGGAAAGAGCCGCGTGATGAGATCGTAGGTTTGCCGCGCCGAGTGGGCGCTTGTGTAGGGGCCAAAATAGCGCCCTTTTTCGGGAGGCTTGCCTTTATAGCGGACAAGGCGCACCTGCGGCCATGGGTGTTTTTCATTGATCATCAAACTGACAAAGGTTTTGTCGTCTTTGAGGACCGCGTTGTATTGGGGCTGGTGCCGTTTGATGAGGGTATTTTCTAGGAGGAGCGCCTCTTTTTCGGTCCGGACGACGATCGTGTCGATGGTGTCCACTTTGGCAGTGAGGAAAGGGACCATGGCCCGACCGTCTTGCCCTGGAGAAAAATAATTTTTAATCCGTTTGCGGAGCGCCTTGGCCTTGCCGACGTACAGGACCGTCCCTTCGCGATCTTTCATCAGATAGACGCCAGGCTCATTGGGAAAATGCTTCAGTTGGTTCACATCAAACGACATGGCTGTAGTGTACGCGGAAGAGGGAAAAAAGGCAAAAGAGGTAAAACTTTTTGGAAAAATCGGGCAAGGGGGACTTCTGATTTTGGAGTGCGTAAACCGCACTCCAAAATGGGGATGGAGGGGCACGCACGCACACGGGTACGTAAGAAAGATATTCTATCCTCCTACTTCCTCTATGGTGGTATAAGTGGGAAGTTCACATCGCTTGAGATATGCCGCTTTTAGCTGCTTCTAACGCTTGCTTTGCAGCAAAATGCGCATGAGCCAAAGCGTGCCATTCATTGGCTGTTTGCTCTATCTTATTTTTGATGCCCATCTCCATATTGCTCAGATGCTTACAATGATTTTCTTTTTGAGTATAATAAACGGATCTAAGATACGCATAACCCAAAACACGCCATTCATTTGTTAATTGCTCTATCTTCTTCTTGGTATCCATCTGCATACTGCTAAGATGCTTGCAATGATTTTCTGTTTGAGTCAAATAAACGAGTGCATTATCGAATATGGATTTTATTTCTTCTATCAGCTCAGTCTGTTGGGATGCTTCTGTTAAAACTGCGATAGCTTTTTTCTTGAGAGCATTCACATTAGTTTGCAAGCTTCCCGCTTTTTCCTCTATTTCGTTTGCGCTTTCTATACACCGGTTAACAATCATATTTACTGATCCATCATCATGGTGCTCTAGTAACCTTAAGGCTAACCCGTGATCTTCGAACTTAGATTGAGCTGTTTCGGCAATCGTATTCAAGAAAATATCATGCACTAAAGTGTCGTAGTCAGACATGAGGCTATAGATTTGAGTTCTAGTTGTCGAACTTCCCTTATTAGCAGAGTCTACCTCCTGTAGAAGTTCGCTTCCCCGTGCAAAACCGCGCATTGCTTGACCTGGATCTACGGTGGGGTAAATTCTTTGCAAAACTTTTTCCATAGTGTCTTCGTAACCTGGCACTGGCTTGATTTGAAAATCCGCTGAAACTTCTGTGTATTGAAGAACCGCATTTACTGCTGTAGCCATTTTAAACCTCCGTCGTGTAATCGTTTTTAAAAGTAGTGTGCAACATCTTACAGATCTAGTCTCTTTTTTGGTATTTTTTTCCAAACTTTTCAGGAGCAAGGCTCTGACAAAATTACAAATTTCTTGATTTTACTCAATGCATTGAGTAAAATTACTCAAAAGAGTGAGTAAATCTATGAATATGAAAAAACGGCCGGTCTTTCATGAAGTACTAAAACGGCTGCGGCAGCGGCGGAAATTTATCCAGGTATTATTAGGGCCACGCCAGGTCGGGAAAACAACCCTGGCCTTGCAGGCGGCTAAAGCCCTTCGCAGCGCTTATCACTACGTTTCGGCCGATTTGGCCACGCTCCAGAATCTTGCCTGGATCGAGCAGCAGTGGGAAATTGCCAGAAGTCTTGCTAAGTCGCGCAAAAAAGCGCTTTTGATCATCGATGAAGTTCAGAAAATCCCTCATTGGTCCGAGACGATTAAATCTCTCTGGGATGAAGATACTCGAAATCGGGTCAATTTATCCGTTTTGGTTCTCGGATCTTCGCCCTGGTTGGTACAAAAAGGGTTGTCAGAGAGTTTAGCTGGAAGGTTTGAAATCATTCCAATCACCCATTGGTCCTATGCGGAAATGCATAAAGTGTTTGGTTGGTCGCTCGACAAGTTTTTGTATTTTGGAGGTTATCCAGGGGCGGCTTCTTTGGCCAACATGACTAATCCCTCCCGATGGATCAACTATATTAATGAATCACTGATAGAAACAACAATCTCCCGCGACATTTTGCTGATGACACAGGTCAATAAGCCTGCTTTGCTGCGCCGGTTATTTCAGCTGGGATGCATTTACTCAGGGCAAATTCTCTCCTATATAAAAATGTTGGGAGAACTTCAAGATGCAGGGAATACAACCACATTGGCGCATTACCTCGACCTATTGTCCGGTGCGGGATTGGTACAGGGCTTGCAGAAATTTGCAAAACAAAAAGTAAGACAAAAGGGTTCGAGTCCAAAGTTTTGTGTGTTTAACACTGCCTTGATGACTGCCCAATGGACAATCTCGTACAAACAAGCCAAGAAGGACCACGCCTTGTGGGGTCGCCTTGTCGAGTCAGCCGTAGGCGCGCATCTTTTGAATTCTATTCGAGGAACCCAGATGGAGCTTTTTTATTGGCGCGAAGGGGATCAAGAGGTGGACTTTATTCTTCAGCATGGAAAAACTGTCGTTGCCATAGAAGTTAAGTCGGGGTTCGAATCGTTCAAAAAATCGGGTGTGGACCTCTTCATGGAGCTATTTAAGCCCTCTAAGGTATTACTGATTGGCCCGCAAGGGATTCCTGTTGAGGAGTTTCTCAAATCCCCATTAAAAAAATTTTTAGATTGAAAGGTCGAAGAAAGAAAGCTGCTGGGCCTTAGCGGCAGGAGGATGTTTCTTTTCCAGCTTGGAGAGCATTTCGGCTGCCCGTTTGAGGACGGCTGGGGGCAGGCCCGCAAGGCGCGCCACATGGATGCCGTAGCTCTTATCGGTTCCGCCTTTGACGATCTTGCGCAGGAAGACGATGCCCCGTTCGGTCTCTTGGACGGCGACGTTGTAGTTGACGGCGCCGGGGAGCTGCTTTTCGAGTTCGGTCAGTTCCCAGTAATGGGTAGCAAAGAGTGTTTTTGCCTTGAGGTGCATGAGAAGGTATTCGGCAACGGCCCATGCGATCGAAATTCCGTCGTAGGTGCTTGTACCCCTTCCAATTTCATCGAGGATGACAAGCGAGCGGGAGGTTGCATTGTGCAAAATATTTGCCGTCTCCGTCATCTCCACCATGAACGTCGATTGTCCGCGGGAAAGATCGTCACTGGCGCCGATGCGGCTGAAGACTTTGTCGATGATGCCGAGATGCGCGGACTTTGCGGGAACATAGGAGCCCATCTGGGCCATGATGGCAATGAGGGCGACTTGCCGGATGTAGGTCGATTTACCCGCCATGTTGGGACCCGTGATCAGCATCAATTTTTCTTTTTCGTGGAGGCGGACGTCGTTGGGGATGAAAGAGCCGTCTGACTCGATGATCGGATGGCGCCCCTCTTCGATGGTGAAGAGGTCGCTCTCATCAATCCGGGGACAGACGTAGCGCCGCTTTTTGGCGATTTTTGCAAGGGCCAGGAGGACGTCGAGGCGGGCGATGGCAGACGCAATGGCTTGGACCGTTTCGGCGTGGGCGGCGATTTCGTGGCGCAATTTAAGGAATAGCTCGCTCTCAATGGCTTTCATCCGCTCCTCGGCGGTCAAAATCTTATGCTCATAATCTTTGAGTTCGGGTGAGATGAACCGCTCGGCGTTGACCAGCGTCTGCCTTCGCTCAAAAGAGGGGGGCATATTTGCAGCCTGGCCGCGGCTCACTTCGATATAGTAGCCAAAGGCGTTGGTGAAGCCGATCTTGAGGGTTTTGATCTGGGTGGTATCGCGCAAATGCGTTTGGTAGTTGGCAATCCAGGCCTGGGAGTTAGCTTTAAGAGAGCGGAGCTCGTCTAGTTCGGGGGAGTAGCTGGAGCGGATGATGCCTCCATCGGAAAGGCGCAGCGGCGGATCGTCGACGAGGGCTCGTTTGATTGTTTCTGCGACGCTAGACACATCAGCGAGTTTGCTTCGGTCTTCGGCAATGAGCTTGGCATCTAGTTTGCTGAGCAGCAGGGCGATCGCGGGCAGCGGTTCTAGCGAGAGGCGCAGGCCGAGAAGATCGCGCGGGCTGGCGTATCCGGTGGAGATCCGCATGATCAGGCGCTCGAGGTCGCGGATTTTTTCCATCGGCTCAGAAATTTCTAAACAGGAAAGGAATGCCCCGACCGCCTCTTGCCGCTCGAGTATGGCAGGGACGCTGAGCAAGGGATGCGTGATCCACTGTTTGAGGAGGCGGGCCCCCATCGGCGTGACGGTCTCATCGAGGAGTGAGAGGAGGGTGCCCCCTTTTTTTCCTTCGTGAAGCCTGTCGATCAGCTCGAGATGGCGTTGGGTGGCCCGGTCTAGGGCCATGTAGTGGGAGGGTTGCTGAACTTTGAGGTGCTTGATGTGGGACACCGAGAGGGCCAAATCGTCGTTGACATAAGAGAGCAGCGCGCCGGCGGCGTTGATCGGGGGGATCATTCCCTTGAGGCCGAAGCCGTCCAAGGTGTGCACCTGAAAGTGTTTGAGGAGGCGGGCGTAGGCATTTTGATGGTCGAAGACCCAATCGGACTTGGTATTGATGACGCAGGTTTGGCGCAGCTCTTGGAACAACTCGGGATGGCGCTCCTCCAATTTCTGCGAGGCGATCAGCTCGCTGGGGGAGAGCCTTGCAAGCGCGTCGAGGAGCTGTTTCACATCGGGCACCTGCATGGTGGAGAAGTCGGCGGTGGTCAAATCGAGCCAGGCAAGGCCATATAAGCTGCCTAGCTGGGTGATGCAGGCGAGATAATTATTCGCTTTTTCCGAGAGAAGACTGGAGGTGACGACAGTGCCGGGCGTGACGATGCGGACAATTTCTCTCTTGACGAGCCCTTTGGCAAAGCGCGCATCTTCCACCTGTTCGGCAACGGCGACGCGGTAGCCCTTAGCGACCAGTTTGTCAATGTAGGCCTCGCACGTGTGGAAGGGGACGCCTGCCATGGGGATCTCCTGTCGTTTGGTCAGCGTCAGATCGAGTTCCTTGGCAAGGGTGATCCCATCTTCATAGAAGGCCTCATAAAAATCGCCCAAGCGGAAGAGCAGGAGCGCTCCTTGCGCGCTCTCTTTGCAGGTCTGCCATTGGGCCATCATCGGAGAAGGTGTCGTCACAGTTTTGTCCAGCTCCGGATCGTTTGACGCCATTCGGAGGGTTTGGGCGCTGCTTTTTCTTCAGGTTTTGGGGCGGGAGGATCTTCAGGAGGATCGATTTCTCTTAGCGCCTTGTTAATTTGATTTTGAGAGCTCTTGCACCACAAGGAGAGGCGGTGCAAGTCCTCTTGGAGAGTGGTCAGCTCTTTGCGGATCTCTTCGTGGGAGACCTCGATCGGGTTTTGCAGCCGGGAGGGGGGTTGGTGTGCGGCGGCTTGCTTCAGTTCGAAGACGCGGATGAGGAGAGGGAGCATCACTTTCTTAATCTCCTCGCGCAGCTGGCTCAAGGCAGGGTCGCAGATTCCTTCGGCAATGCTATAATCCGATAGGGAGGCCGTGGAGGGTGGAGAAGAAGTAGGATGGATGTGTTTTCCCGTGTACATAGAGGTAATAATGTTTATTTTTCGGTCTCAGAACGATCTTTGAAATCGTAAACAATCCAACCACGGGGCTTCGCGGAGCCTTCTTTATAGAAGATTTGTATGTCTTTGACTTCAAGAATTTGATTATTTTCATAAGCCTGGACTGAGAGATCTTGAATTTTGCTGTTCATTGCTGAGGTAAAATTTTCCTCCTCGCTATATATCGGCCACCCGTCGCCAGGAACATAGGCGATTTGAACAAGAGCAAGAATTGGAGCGAGCATAAATTACTCCTTGGTACAGTTTGTCAACATCACAACCAAAATCATAGTGAATGGAAATCTTTCCGTCCAGAGAGATTTTTCGGGTACCAACGCAAAGGTGCCAAGACGCAGAGACGCGGTAAGAGATCTGATTTTTTTTGCGAGAAACCGAACCGGAACCAAAATCATCAATTTTTCTCTAAAAATCGAGTTTTGCAATTGCCTCTTTAAATAAAAAATTTGGCAAATCGGATAAACGTGGCCGCTCAGGCTAAAAATGAGTTGAAATTGCATGCAAAAATCATTTTAGTTGCAATTTTGTGGATTTTCCGCGAAAATGAGGTTTAAATTCAATGCATAGGGTAACTTGCAAATGTTGATCGAATTTAGCGTCACCAATTTTCAATCGATGCGTGAAAGACAAACCTTGAGCTTGGCGGCAGGATCAGGCAGTGAGTCTCTGAATAGCAACACATTCGATCCAAATCAACCAAGCTGCCCTCGCTTACTTCGATCTGTGGTTATCTATGGTCCTAATGGAGCTGGTAAAACTAATTTTTTGAAAGCTTTTCATTTCATGCAATGGTTCATCGCTAATTCAGCAACCAATACGCAAGAAGGTCAGAAAATTCCAGTGATTCCCTTTAAATTTGATAAAACTCACAGAAACCAACCTAGCGAGTTTGAAATTATTTTCCTTCAGGACAATGTTCGATACCAATATGGCTTTTCTGTGAATGACACTCGAGTAGTCAGAGAGTGGTTATTTGCATATCCGCATGGGAAAAGTCAGCAATGGTTCGAAAGAGCATTTGATGAATCATTAAATGATTATCGGTGGTCGTTTGGAAGTAAACTTAAAGGCGAAAAGAATCTTTGGAAGTCTTCAACGAGGTCTAATACCCTATTTCTCTCCACAGCGGTGCAATTGAATAGTGAGCAACTCAAACCAGTATTTCATTGGCTATCTGCGAAATTGATAGTCGTTGTTGGGAATGTGGCTTTCAATCCAGCGCTTACGTTCGAATTATTTCAACATAAGGAGGGGATGGAGAAGTTAATCCGATTTATGAAAGCTGCTGATATTGGCATTGAGAAGTTTGAGTTAAAAGAAGAAGATTTACAGCCGTTCTTTCCTCATGCACCTGAGTTGAAGGTTGTACAATCGCATAAGTCTTTACCAAAGCAATTGCGCGTTTTAGCTTGGCATAAGATGATCGACTCAAAAGAGTTTGTGCCATTAAACCTTGAACAAGAATCTGCCGGCACAATAAAACTGTTTGTTCAGGCTGGAGGCTGGCTCAAGGCTCTTGGAGAAGGCGCTACTTTAGTATTTGATGAAATGGATAACAGTCTTCATCCACTAATTGTACGCTTCTTGGTTAACCTTTTTCACGATAATGCTATTAACAAACTAAATGCTCAATTATTATTGACGACACATGACACATCTTTACTAGATGATAAGATTTTTCGGAGAGATCAAGTTTGGTTTGTCGAAAAAGATCAAAATAGCTCTACTCATCTTTATTCTTTATTAGATTTTAGCCCTCGAAAGGATGAGGCTTTAGAAAAAGGATATTTGAAAGGCCGTTACGGTGCTCTTCCGTTTGTTGGACCTTTAAATATATAAGCGTATATGCGTCGAAAAGTACACCGTTCAAAAAAGTCTATGCAAATCTATGCATTGACACGTCAGGCGAACAGCGGTTCTAACGATTCACGTGTTGGAGTCTCACCAACATCATCCGAAATGGGTTCTGTCTCAAAAGCCGTTTTTGGGGGGCTCTTGGATCGGCTCTTGGCCGTCCGGAAGTGCGCTGCAAGCGCCGTTCGTAATTTCTTACTCAAGCGGCTCCAGACCGACCATTCATGCTCGTCCCGCTTCCTTACAGGTGCGGTCAAGGTGACATGGGAGTCCTTCCCGTCGGGTATCTCACCGAGGGGCGAAGGCACTTTTTCAGAAAAACGTAAATATCGGCGGCCGATGGTTAGGGCCGCTGCGTGATGAATGGACAATCCATACCGTTTCGCAAATTTGACACGTCCAATGATCGATGTATAGGCAGGATTGACTTGGCTTACGAATACCCCTTGTTTTGAAGCTCGGGATTTGAGATGGGTGATCAGCGAGTTATAGGCAAATGAGGAGAGCATGCGAGCGTAAGAGGCGGAAGCCTTCTCTCTCAGCTCTGACTTTTTCTTGCGAAAATCAAGCTCTTCAATGATCAAGGGCTTATTTTTACTCCCGGCAAAGGCAACGGCACTGGCTGCGGCATCTCCTATGATGGCCTTTGCCTGAGCTGAACTCTTTCCATGAAGGTTATAAGGTATTGTCTCTGTAGAGATAGGATTGCCGTTAGGGTCAGTTTCAACAAGCGCAAAATGGTCCGCGTTGATATCTAGTCCAATGACCCCTATATCTTGTTTGGAAGTACAAACTGCCGGTTCAACTGCAAAAGTGGAAAAAATACGCCATCCCTTTTCATCGCGCTTGAATCTCCATGTAATCGCCTGCGGAGTTTCGCTTTTTAATAGAGCCTGTAGTTCCTCTTTACCGTATTTAAACTTGATGCCTTGGATTACGAGATATTTTCCATATTTTTCTAGCGCTTTGGGGAGACGGATCCGGAGCTGTATGGTTTCATCAGGCTGCAATGTGGCGGTACATGTTTGGTTGCCGGCGGTCTCATCCTTGGAACCTAAAAAGAAGATTTCCCCACTGCGAGCTTTCTTCCAATCTTTTCGCCACTCTTCGTGAGAGCTATAACCGTTTGCTTCGAGATTGTACTGGGCATGGAATAATTTTTTGCCTCCAAAACAGCATCGGACAGTTCCATTTTTTTGATCTTCTAGTGCTTTGGCCAGTTTTTGTTCCAGATGGGCGAGGCGTCGTTTCTTTTGGTGAATGACATGGGGCTTGGCTTGTCTTTTTATGAACTTGGCAATTGTTTTGGTCAGAGAGGCGATTTTTTCTTTGGTGTCTGCGATCCTATTAACGAGCTGTGTTTTGAGAGCACTGATTTTGCCTTCAACCTGGACTCGAAGAGCATTGAAGTGTCTGGCCGTTATATCGTAAGCGATAAGGTAGTCATTTTTAACTTCCCCAGCAATGTTCCCGCAAGCGATGTCGGCAAATAATCGATGCTGGAGATGCGAGAACAGATCGCTGAATTCATCTAGGATCTCAAGTGACAGCAAATCTAGTTCGGTTCGTGTCTCAAAAGTTAGTAAGTTCTCCTTTTCCATAGGACCGAAATGTTAACTCAGCGCCGGAACAAAGTAAATATTTTTTTACATGTTCATTGGTAAGCTCTCAAACATCTGGCAAGTCTCTGTCGAAAACCTATGCAATTTTGCATAGGTTTAACAAGGAATAAGTAGATTTTTGCGAGCTGTTGCTAACCCCAAAATTCTAGCTAGGAATCTTCGCTCTCTTCGACGCAAGTATGGAAATCAATCACGGATTAGGGTCTTAATTGTTTGCGAAGGAAAAACCGAGCAAGCATATTTCAATGCATTTCGCAAGAATTTAAGATTAAGCGGAATAACGATTGAAATCCCCAAGGATCCTGGAGGGACTGCACCAAAAAATCTCCTGGATTTTGTAAGAGAATCATACGCCAAAGATTGTGATTATGATCGCCTGTATTGTGTGTTTGACAAAGACCGCCATTCCACCTATCTGACTACGCAGAAAGACATAGATCGTCTGCGGAATGCGAAGCCTTCTATACCCATCTATTGGATTGCCTCTAATCCTTGTTTCGAGGTGTGGATAATTAGCCATTTTAAGTTGCACATCACGCCATTTGGAACGAGTAAAAATGTAGAAGGTTCTTTACGACGTTACCTGACTGATTATCAAAAAAATGATCCGGACCTTTTTGAAAAAATAGACTCCAAAAGAGAAACGGCTAAATCGAATGTGAAAAAGCTGTTGAAGCACCAGGGGAATAATTCACAAGCTGATCCCTATACCAACATGCATGCATTGATTGAATACTTAGAGCAGTTCATTCCCTCCAAATGAGTGAATTTCACCCCCTAAAAACCTCATTTTGATAAGATAGGATCATGTACAAGAAAGAAAGCTTAGAGCTTCTGCGCCAGCGTATCGACCTCCCCGAGGTCCTGGCCCCTCACGTTCAGTGGCACCGCTCCGGGGCCTCGTACAAAGCCTGCTGCCCGTTCCATGAGGAGAAGACGCCGTCGTTCATGGTGCAAAAGGGGGATTCCCACTACCACTGCTTTGGCTGCGGCGCTCACGGGGACGCGATCGCCTTTTTGATGAACTACCTGAAGATGCCGTTTGTCGAAGCGATTGAAACGCTCGCCGAGCGTTTTCAAGTGCCTCTGGAAAAAGAGGAGGAGCGGCACGAGAGAAAGGGACCCAGCAAGACTGCCCTCAAAGACGCGCTTGAAAAGGCGTCGCGCTTCTACCACTTCCTCCTTTTGCATAGCGAAGAGGGGGCGCCCGCGCTCAAATATCTCTATGATCGGGGACTCGACCTCGAATTCATCCGCCTCTTCCAGGTGGGCTACGCGCCCTTGAGCCGGGAGATGTTCAGAAAAACGATGCACGCCCAAGGGGTCGATGATCCGACCCTCGAAGACGCGGGGCTCATCCTGGCAACGGACAGAGGCTACAAACGAGACTTTTTTACCGACCGGATCACCTTTCCGATCCGCGATGCGATGGGGAGCGTCATCGGATTTTCTGCGCGCAAATATAAAGAGGAAACTTTCGGCGGCAAGTACATCAACACCTCAGAAACATTGTTGTTCAAAAAATCGCACGTCCTCTTCGGTCTGAGCTACTGCCGCCGCCGGATCGCAAAAGAGCGGAAGGTGATCGTCGTCGAGGGGCAGATCGATGCGCTGCGCCTCATCCACGCCGGATTTACGTTCACCGTTGCGGGGCAGGGGACGGCCTTTGGAGAAGATCATGTCAAAGAGCTAGTCCATTTGGGCGTCAACCATGTCTACCTCTCGATGGACGGCGATGAGGCGGGCCGTGAGGCCACGGTCAAGATCGGCGATCTGTTCCAGAAAAGGGGGATTGAGGTCGCGGTCGTGAGGTTGCCGCAAGGGGCTGACCCCGACAGCGTGCTAAAGGACATCGGACCGCCGGGCTATTTAAAATTGCTCGAAGAGGCGCAGGACTACCTTTCATTTTTATTCCGGCATCTATCTAAGCAATTCAACCTTGATTCTCCCTCGGGAAAAAATGAGTGCGTCCAAAATATCGCGCAGAGGATCCGCAAATGGGAGCAGCCGCTCATGGTGCACGAGAGTCTCCGCAAACTCTCGCAGCTCAGCGCGGTGCCTGAAAATATTCTCGGCATCGGGCAGGAACTTCTCTCGGATACCTACGTCAAAAAATCGGGAAAAATTTCTTTCAGCGATGTCGATCCCGACCGTGTGCTGGAGAGCGACCTGCTCCGCTGGCTCTTCTTGTCGGGCCAAAGCGTGCCTCGCGTTCTAGAGATCGCTTCGGCACACTTGCGCCCCGAACATTTCCGTGTTGAGGTGTGCAAACGGCTTTTTTCTCTCTATCTAGAAAAGCCCTCCGACCTGCTCTCGTTGATGATACATCTTCACACTCCGGAGGAGCAGCTCTTTTTCGCCGAGATGATGCAAAAAAAGGTGAACCTGCAAAAGGCTGAGGAGGGGATTGTGCAGACGATCCACAAGATTTTGCAGCGGCGCTGGATGGAAGAGGGAGAGGCAATCAAAATGAAGATCCACAGCGGGGTCCTCTCGGATGCCGAGGCGCTCGATCTCGCCAAGCAGCTGAACGACCTGAAAAAAAATCCGCCCCAAATAATAAAATGAAATCTTTAATTTTATTCGATCGAGACTGTCCTTTGTGCCGCAGATCGATCCGCTTTATTTTTGCGCGCGACCTAAAGCATCGGTTTCTGTTCGCTCCTCTTTCGGGAAAGACGGCGCAAGAGGAGTTAAAGAACACACGGCTCCTCAAAGAGAACACGCTGATCCTTCTGGAAGATTGGAGGACGCCGCAGCAGCGGCTCTGGATTCGGGGGCGAGGGGCGTTCCGGATTCTATGGCTGCTGGGAGGCCGGTGGCGTTTGCTTGGCTGGCTCTGTTTTATTCCTTTCGGCGTCGACCTGTGCTATCGGCTGATCGCTCATCACCGCGATCGGTTGCCGATTTCCGGAGAACTTCCCCATGCGCCTGGCCGCTTCTTAGATTAAGGAGTTCACACTCTTGGTGTTGGAATCATGTTCTGTCTGAAATCTTCCCCTAATCCTATCAGTCCCAACCCGATCACGATGAGTCCCGCACCGCACGCGCCAAGGGCGATTCTGCCGGGGACAAAGAGAAAACCGGCTCCGATCGCACCGATAACGCCTAGCGCTAGTCCGCTAATTTTGAGGATCGATCCAAAATTTTGTGAAGGACTATGGGTGACAAGTACCCCGCCGCATAGCGATAACAAGACGAAGCTTCCAAAGGACGTATAGAGGGGCACTACATCAGCAAATCCGACTGCTAGGGACCCGATGATCATTAGGGCGAACCCGGTGATCATTTGCACGTCGTCAAAGTAATGGAAACGTTCGTAATCATGGATATCGGAATTATAACGTATTTCCACGAGTCCACAGGCATCTAAACACATAAAACCCTCACTGTTCTAAAAGTTAAACCACTGCGGCTTATCCCACCATACCTCTCCGATAAAACTCATGAATGGGATGAGAAAACGGGGATCGAGAGGCGTTTCTGAAACTTGGGTGAGCTCCCAGTAATACTCCAATAGACAATGCTCCCCTTTAGGGGCACCCGTGTAGTTGAATGTTTTGGTGCCAATGAGGAGGGGTTGATCGTCGGGCGCACTCATTGTCACTTTGGAATACGATGGGTCTAAAACGGCCTTTGCAAATTGCTGCCCTGCTTCATTGTAAAAAAGGAATTCAGCTGGAGCGTCCGTATAAAAAACGCCTTCAATATAACCAATGATATGGTCGGAACTGTCGTGAACTTCATATTTTTTAATGGAGTCGAAAAGCGTTCCTGAAGAAAGCAAAAAGGAATGGAGCGTAGATTGAACTTCATCACCGACTTTAAAGAGGTAGCCCCGCGTTGAAGTGTCAAGCTTGCTGATGGTGCCGTAAGGGACATATTTGTCTTTAGAAAATCGATAAAGCTCAGCATTCGTAAATGTGCAATCTGACAGTCGGAAATGTGCGTCCCAGGGGAGTTGACCCTGTCTTATCGTCTTAATTAGAGAGAGCTGACCTTCAGGATATAGACGATACTCAGGATTGGAAAAGCAGTTTATCGAGAGAAAAACAGCTAAGAAGCACAAAATCGCTTTCATAAAGATCACCTGCACAGAAATAGATGGCTCAAACTATCAAGCTTTTACCTGTTTTGTTACAAGAAAAATTTTGCGTTTGAGGAGGCGCTATTAACGCAAAGTCGCGGACATACAAGTTTTTCTTGCAGTTTTATATAACTAACGACTTA
>JABDEH010000001.1 GCA_013287215.1 Chlamydiota bacterium | reverse complement strand
TTTACGCGAAGCGGGGGATATTGAGAATGATGCAAATCTAGTCCTAGGCATTTGGAATGAATCCAAAGAAGCTACCGAAAACAAAGGGGAAAAGTTGACAAAACGTACGGTTGACTTAGATCTCATACTGCTAAAAAATCGCAATGGGCCAGCAAGCCAAACGATTTCTTTGGAATTTGACAGACCTTTATCCACATTAAAAGAGAAAAGCGGATCCTAATGGAAAAAATAGATGAAGAAAATCAAGTCACTAGCGATGAGACTGTAGAGCCCCTGGACAAGGGTCATGGTGAAAAGAATTACCAGCTGCATATAGTGGAGAAAAAGCTCCATGTCATCGATAGCAAGACGGGAAAGACCATCAAAATTCTAGACACCCTTGAAGACTTAGAATTGCTAGGTGTATCCCTTAAGGAGATTAACTCTTCAGAAAAGAAGGATTGGGAATCTGCCATCTCCTCCATTCAAAATTTTTCCCCTCCACAACTTCTTGCTTTGAAAAACCTCCTAAACGATATGGGTCCTACTATCCAGAAGACCTATATTGAGGATGCCATCCAGCGCGTTGTGGAGCAGTCCTCAAACAAAGACACCTTCGCTCTGCCCTCGCATGCACTGATGTTCACATTGCTTGCCATGTTTGCTGGCAAACCAGACAAAATTCCCCGCCGCTTATTGAGCAAACCGCATTCTGAGTGGACAGCTGAAGAACAAAAAGAGGCTGAAGAGTTCTTATCGTCTATCATAAGGGTCGAGAAACAGACCTCTTATATGAACAGCGAAGAGGAGTCCAATGAAAAATACATCGCTGTTGTCAGTGATAACCCCAGGGTCGAGGCAGAAGCCGAGATCACAGTATCTGTATTCAGAAATGATCCTCAATTCAGAGAGGTAAGCTTAGCCATGCACATCAAACGCTCTTTTGGTGCGGAAGGACTCCGGCATCTACTGGGGCTGCTGATAGGCTTGGAAGAAAACTTCAGAAAAGGTCACTTCATATGGAGTGTAAATGAACATCTTGCGCGCCTTGGGCATACTAAAAAACCTTATGGAGGTTATGACCCTGAGCTGAAAAAAACATCGAGTGAGATTATCAAGATCTTTTCAAGCCTTTTTATCACAGCTAGGAAAAAGGAAGGGAAAAAAGAGGTCATTCAAGGGGAGCGGCTTTTCAGCATTGATGGCTTCCGACAAGAGATCTTTGATAAGGTCATTATTGACGAAAAAATCAAGCTAAGGGCTACAGATTTTTGGTATAAAAATGCATTTGAGCCAAAAGACGGTCATTCCAAAAAATATACGAAACTGCTTAAAAAGGTAGCCCATGAAAACCATCGTGAGCATCACCTTACCATCTATTTAGCACCCTTATTAGCTATTTTCTGGAGAATGAATCCCCAACAAAAATTATCCGTGGTCAGTCTAATGGATTGGTGTGATTTAGATTGTAAGGGAAAATACAAACTCAGAGAACTTAGAGCATTGGAACAAGAATTGATCTATATGAAAGAAAATGGGTACTTGGGAGACTGGAAAAGTAATGGGGAAAAGATCCTGCCCTCTAAATCCGAGAATCCCTTTAAGTGTTCGCTCACGTTGACGCCTCCGGAATGGCTTGGTGAGGAATTGAAACTTATTCAAAAAAAACGAGAATCACTCGGCATCGAGAAGAAGGAAACCACACTGCTGACTCTCGAAGAGTTTCGTGAGATATTTATCCAATCCAAACTAAATGCAAAGCAGTTTGCAGCTCACCTGGGTATCTCTGGGACTATGGTAGGACTTATCTTAAAAGAAAAACGATCCATAAAAGAAAACATCTCAAACAGAGCCAAAGAATTTGCAAAACAGACCCTAGGTCATGGAAAGTGATCATTGCGTTGTTAAAGCTCTAAGAACAACTTAGATTGACAGCCATGGAGCTCCAGATAGTTCTCAAAGTTCCCCGATATCGTCGCCCTTTTAGAAATATATTTCTTACTGGATGGAGTATGCATTGAAGAAGTCAATAACAGCAAAAAAACAAGCCCCTCCTCTCTTAATCACTGTGTTCCTCTGAAAAAACCGTATCCCGCAGGGAGATAGGGATGGACCGAGGTGATAAACAAAATAAACAAAACCCTACCCTCTTAATCACTGATTTCATAGAGAAAGGGAAGTTATAGGCTAATAAACAAGATCCTCCTCCCTTAATCACTATGTTCCTCTGAGAAAAACTTATCCCAAAGGAGGATGTGGGATGGACCGAGATGATAAACAAAATAAACAAAACCCTACCCTCTTAATCACTAGTTTCATAGAGACAGGCAAGTTATAGGCTCTAATAAACAAGACCCTCCTCCCTTAAGCACTATTTTCTTCTAAGGAAAACTTATCCCGAATGGAGGTGAGGGATGAACCAAGGCGATAAACAAAATAAACAAAACCCTACCCTCTTAATCACTGGCTTCATAGAGTCAGGCAAGTCATAGGCTAATAAACAAGATCCTACCCCCTTAAGCACTATTTTCCTCTGAGAAAACTTATCCCAAAGGAAGATGTGGGATGGACCGAGGTGATAAACAAAATAAACAAGACCCTACCATCTTGATCACCGACTCCATAGAGATCGCTGAGTCATACGCTAATAAACAAGACCCTCCTCCCTTAATCACTGTATTCCTCTGAGAAAACTTATCCCAAAGGAAGATGTGGGATGGACCGAGGTGATAAACAAAATAAACAAGACCCTACCTTCTTGATCACCGACTCTATAGAGATCGCTGAGTCATGCGCTAATAAACAAGATCCTCCTCCCTTAATCACTGTATTCCTCTGAGGAAACCTTCTCCCCAAGTGAGATGGGGATGGACCGAGGTGATAAACAAAATAAACAAGACCCTACCTTCTTGATCACCGACTCTATAGAGATCGCTGAGTCATACGCTAATAAACAAGACCCTCCTCCCTTAATCACTGTATTCCTCTGAGGAAACCTTCTCCCTAAGTGAGTTGTGGATGGGTCGAGCCGATAAACAAAATAAACAAAACCCTACCCCCTTGATCACAGGCTCTATTGGAGATAGCCATGCGTTTGGCTTTTTAGTGTGGTCCCTTTTTTTTCTAATCTCTACATACCTCAGAGAAAAACTTATCTCTGCTAGGGATAGATATGGAATGGATTGGTAAATAGGATTGATAAAATCCCACGCTTCTGCGCACAGGTTTTATGAAGAAGTCTAGATCTTTTCTGATCAACAAAGTCCCACTCTCTTATTCACAAAGTGTTGTCCCTTGCTCACTGGTGCCTACCCTCTTAATCACTTCACTTGTCATAAGATGGTGAATTCAAGAAGGATAGAGCTTGATTAACAACCTTAATTATATTCAACCATAGTTGAATTTATGTTCACTGCTTCGCAGTCAACAAGGGCTCTCTTTCGCTACGCTACGAGAGCCAAAAAACCAATCCATTCCACGAAGAGGAGACGCGGATTCTTCCAGAGCTTCAAAGACTCTACACCGACGCCCTATTGCGTACTGTGGAAAAAGAAACTTATCAGCAAATGACGACCGCTGACCTGGCCCACATGATGCAAGTCCTATTTCCTCACTTTGACCCGTCCGATCGGAGGCATTCTTGAGCGACATCCAAGATGCCGCCCCTCAAAAATTCATCCAAGCATAGGTGATAATTAAAGAGATCATCGATCCCGATGAGTAAAAGTTTCTTACGGAAAAGCTTTGCATTTAGATACAGATTAGATGTTCATCCCGTCTCGACATTTCATGTTGTAAACACATGGAAACAAAATCGACCCTACTCCTTCAGTAGATTATGGATCATTTTTCCACCTCAAGTCCCAGCGTCATAAGCAGGGGAGCCAAAATTCTTAAGCTGTGAAATTGTTAATCAATAATTAATTTGCAAAAAATAAATCATTGCTAGAATTAATTTTAGTTGAGTTTATTTTGTTTGAGTTTTATTCTGATGAGTTAATTTATTGGAGGTTTGTTTTTGTGTACAAAAAAACTTTGCTCGGCCTGGCTTCCTGTTTTGCGATGCAACAAAATTGCGTAGCGGATCATACGCCGCATCGCCTGTATATTGCCCCGGACGTTTCTTATCATCATTTTGAAACTGCCGGCGACCGCCGTTCATATCGACTGGGTTCTGCTCCTATAGAACTTTTTCCAGAAGACATGCTCTATCTTCCGGGGAGTTCCGATGTTATTATGTCCTTAGAGAACCAGTGGGTTTATCTTGCAGGCGGCCAGGCCGGTTATGATTACATCCAACCTGGAAATATTTATTTTGGAACTGACGTTTACTATGCCGGGGGAACCGCGCATACGAAAATCCGCGGGGATTTTCGTCCTGTTGGCTTGCATAGATGGGACCATATTTTAGATTCGTATAAAGAAAAGTGGTTCAATATCGAAGAAAGGATAGGGTATTCCTGGAGGCAACAGGGCTGGGATGTGGTTTGGACACCCTTCATCGGCGGCGGTTATTACCAGAGGATCCAGGAGTCTTATCAATCCCTTCGATGGGGATATGGGGCCGCGGGGTTGCGCGCTCTTTGGCTGTGTGCTGGAGATGCGGAGATTGGGTTAAATTTGGAAGTGATGCGCACTGCGGGGAGCAGAGCTGAAGTTGATCTGGGGCATGACTTAGAGAACATCACTTTTGACCTGCGGAATGTTTGGCAGTACCGAGCGGAGCTCCCTTTGACTGCATATATCAATGACGAGAGGACTTCGGATGTCCGCCTCGTTCCCTACATCACGGTTCAAAATTCAGGGCAAGGAAAGCATTACGTGTACTTTGATACTGGTAACCCTGTTCAGCCAGTTAACCGTACCCGCTTCCCTGCAATTAAGAGCTATGCTTTGGGCGCGCGCCTTGAATTCGGGCTAGATTTCTAGAAATTTTCTTGACCCACACTGCAAAAAAAGCATGTGGGGTTTTTCTCTATGCAACTCTCGATTTTCTCCCTTCGCCTGCAAAAAATTTAATGAATTTAATTAAAGTGTTTTGCTAAAGTTGTACTCGCGCTTGATTTCATGTAATTGATTTTCAACAAGATAAGCATCTTTCCCTTGGGAGCGCGTATTCGTGTTGAAATTAAAATATTTCCAATGCATGATCAGTTTTATAAGGCATAAAAAGCTACGAGAAGTATTAGGAATATAGTGAAATGAGAGAATGATGAGTATGAGCGATCTTGAGAAAGAAAGTTCTGTTTTAGGTAGAGAGGAGGAAGGAGGTCGCAGCGCCTACCCCGCGACCAGCAAGGCTGGGCTTCCCCCCGGCTGGACCAGGACCACTTTTATCATCAGGGAAAAGCACGCGAGAAATCTGGAGGCTGTGGCCTACCTAGATCAGTCAACTAAGAAGGCTGTCCTGGATGAAATTTTGGAAAGCTATTTCGCTGCCCACCCCATCGATTTTCGCCGTTTGCCCGAGCGATTGCCTGCGCAGTGATAGGCCCTACCCCCATAAAATCAGCCAATCGTAAGAAAGCTGATGGCTGTTTTAGAACCTCAAATTTTCTGATACAACTTAATCAGACAGCGGATTTCTCCTGCTGCATGATCTCCTTGATATTACGCCTAGGAGGAACAAAGACAAACCAGCATTTAGAGAAGCCACCGGCACCTTCACAATCTTCCATGTGCCGCTGGAACAGGGGACTGGAGGATTTTTTAACAAAGCCTTGAACGATGATGCATCAACGATTTGCGGACTCGTGGAGCAACGATCGTCTAAGATCCCGACCTGGACCAAGGTGTGATAGCTTGCAGTGGCGAAAAGGGCCAGCAAAATGCCTTGGCAGGCTTTTCGGATCCAGGTGTTCAACGGACAAAAGAAACCGATCAGAGCCGCAAAAGCCAACAGACCGTATAGGATTCGCTGGATGTTGCACAGCTTGCAGGGAACTAGCAGAAAGACGTATTCGCTGATCAGTGATGCCAGGAGCACCGCGCTGGACACCAAAAACAAAGCGCAAAACATCGTCTTCAGGGAAATATCAATTTTCCAGTTGCACAATTTCAATTTTGGCCTGCTTGTTTGCGAGAATTCGTTCAATTTCTTCCAAGTTTCCGAAACCATACCATTCTTTGCGGAAGGGGTTCCAACTGAATTTCTTATTTTTCAGGACCGCTTTGGTTTCATCCTCTATTGAGGAATTAAACGAAATGATCAATTGCATGGAAGAGTTTAACTGGTCATCTTGAAGCAAAGCGTTGCCCTTATCGCTCCATTTTTTTAACGTTTCTGGGTTTACGGAACGTTCCTTGATTTCTAAAAAGGCACCCATCAGCGTGGGGGAGTCGAGCTCATCAATTCCTACTTTAGAAGCAATTTCCCCAACCTTGATTAATTTTCGTGTTCGCAATTTCCTTTCCTGTTCGTTCAAGAGCCTCTCTTTCTGTTTCAAATTTGCTTTTTTTTGTGCTATCGAATCTTTTTTTGCTTGGATTTTTTCTGTTTTCATAAGCCCCTCTATTTCCCAGAAATTTACCACAACTAGAATATTTGTCTACTCCTTCTTAAGTTTCCCAGGAAACATCCTTACAGGCAGACCAATAAAACAAACAACCACACGGAACAATAGGAAAATGTAAAAATAAGGACTACGCAATAAGCAAACTACGTTTGCATTGCTTAAAATTCTCAAATCCTTACAATCTACCCTAGATGAGAAAATATCGGTAATATCATGGCCATCGGTTTTGCAAGAATTGAGTTTGTACAAAGATCACAAGGTCAAAATGCTTGCGCAAAATCAGCCTATATTTCTAAATCAACCATTCGATTTGAGGGGAATTGTCAACAACCTCCCGAGGTTTATGATTGGTCCGACAAAGGATTGGCGCCAGCGCATCATGAAATCCTACTTCCCAAAGGGGTCCATGAAAAATTCAAGTCAGGGGAAAGGTTATGGAACCTTGCAGAATCCAAGGAAAACCGCTGCAATTCGGTTGTAGCTGGGGAGCTCGTTCTTGCGCTCCCAGATGATAAACCGATTACGTTAGAAGACCGGATTAATCTGACTCTTTCATTCGTTCAGACTCACTTTGTGGATAAAGGGTTGGCCGCGGAAATCGCTATTCACGCACCAGAAAAGCAAAGTATACCCAATAAAAAAAAGAAAGACCTCTCACTGAAGGGCAATAACGGCAACCCGATGGATCCAAACCTCGAAGAGAGAGATCACAACTGGCACGCCCATGTTCTGATCACCACCCGGCGATTCCAAGCTAACGGCCTAGAACTGGACGACAAGAAGGCGAGGGATATGATGCCTTCCATTAACAAAGGGAAGGTTGTTTCCGGACCGGATTGGGGCAAACTGTGGACCGATCATCAAAATCGCTACTTTCTGGGCAAAGGGCTGTCCCTGCGCGTTGATTCCAATGGAATCGTTCCGCAGATCCATTTAGGCCCCGTGAGAATGAGAGCTCGGGCCCTTTCCCTATTTGAGGAGCATGGGCGGCTGGTGGAGGCAAATGCCATTCAAGCTAAGGATGTCCGCAAAGTTCTAACCGCCATCACAGAAAGACAGAGTGTATTCACGAAGGACGATGTCGATCGGTTTTTGGTGAAACATGTCGAGGCCAAAGATCTTGAGCCGATTAAAGAGGCTTTTTGGAAGCAGGAGGAGATCGTCCAGCTGGTGAATACGAAAACTGGCGAGCTCCTGCCGAAGTTCAGCTCTCAAAAGGTGATTAATGAAGAGAAACGGATGATCCGTCTTGCCGATCAAATCCATGACGAAAAGGCTTTGAAAATTAAGATGCCGAAGGCTCTTGAGTTTTCGCAGTCTCTGAATACGGAACAGCAAGAAGCCTTTAAAAATATTCTCGCAGGGAAGCGCCTTTCCTGCATTCAAGGTTATGCAGGTACGGGGAAAAGCCATCTTCTGGTGGCCCTTAGAGAGGCTTATCGGGATGCCGGCTATGAAGTCCGCGCTTTGGGCCCCGATAATGCGACGGTGAAGGTACTGCAAGAAAAAGAGTTCCAGAATGCGGAGAACGTGTATCGGTTCCTCTTCGCCCTGAATAATTCCAAGAGAAAAATTGCCGATGGGAAAGAAGTCTGGATTGTGGATGAGGCAGGGAAACTCGCAAATCGTCCTTTTCTGGAACTTTTGAGGGAAGCCAATAAAAGAGGGGTCCAGGTGATCTTCTCAGGGGACCATGCACAACTACCTTCTGTGGGCCGGGGCGGTGTGTTCAAGGTGCTATGTGAAAAATACGGGTCTCAGGTTTTGGAAAACATCCAACGGCAGGAAATGGAAAAACACCGGGAAATCGCTCAGCATCTCGCGACCGGGGAACTTGGCTCGGCGATCGACAAGCTCTGTGCTAACCAGGGAATTCGATGGCTCCTGACAAAAGATCAGGCGATGGAAGAGTTAGTGGATCAGTGGTCGAAGGATACTCAATGGCTGTCAAAGCCCTCCACTTTAATCATTGCGCATACGAACGATGAGGTTCGGGTCCTCAATGAAATGGTCAGGTTGATCCGCAAACAGCGTGGAGAATTAGAGGATAAAGAGTTTGCTTGCGAAACAGCCATGGGGAAGATTTACGTCAGCATTGGGGATCACATCGAATTTCGAAAAAATGACAAGGACATGGGGGTATCGAATGGTCTTTCCGGGATTTTGATAGAGGCTAAGGAAAACAAATTTGTTGTTGCTGTGAAGGAGGAGGGGAAAAAGCGGACCATTGCTTTCAACCCTGCGGAATACAGCTCTTATCAGCTGGGCTATGCCAGCACGTTTTATCGATCCCAGGGACAGACTGTAGACAAGGCGTACGTGCTTCACAGCGCACAATTGAATAAGGAAGCATTCTACGTAGGGCTGACCCGGCATGTCAAAGATGTGAAGTATTTTGTTTCTCATGAAGAGGCCCACTGCCTCTCTGATCTAAAAAGACAGACGGGAAGAAGTAGCGCGAAGGAAACGACGCTTAACTTTACCACTGTCGAAGAGTCGAATTTAAAGGCAGAGATGGAGCAGAAACAGCAAGAGATCGCACAGCTGAAAGAGTCCGATTCCATTTTGAAGAACGTCAAAGGATATGGTCTTTCTGTGTATGAAACCCTTAAAGGTAAGGTGGAGGAAGTTCAGGAGCTTGTGAAGGATAGAGCGTCTAATCAGGAATTTTTCCGCCCGGACTTCCCGGCTCCTTCAAATATCAAGGCGCTCGTTAAGGAGACCGGACAGCCGGCGCCGATGGTTGTTGAAGAGGCTCCTATCAAAGAAAACCCCTCAATGAGCAATCTTGACCCTGCATTCAATACCCGGGAAGCAGGAATGCAGGCGCGTATGCCTTACGATCAGGTCTTTTTGAAGTGCACTCAGAGCAAAAGCCGTCTTTGGGATGCCCTAAGCCCTGATCAACAGGAAATGACGAAGTCTTATTTCAAATTGGCGGATGAGGCGGGTGCGGTGCGGCATGTGGTCGAAGTGGAGGCTAGCATGTTCTCAAAGGATGTCGAGTCTACCACCCATTTCAAGGACTGGATGGAGGCTTGCGGTAAGCGGAACGGGATAGCGCAGGATTTAGTCAGCAAAGTGGGTGTCGATGCATTGTCGGACATTTTTGGAAAAAAGCATGTGACTGTCATTCAAGATCAGGCTTTGCGGCATGTAACGTTCCTTGAAAAAAGAAATCAACAACAAAAGCCCAATTTAGAGGATCAATTGAAGGAGAATATTCAATCCCTTCTCTATCGGTTATTTCCCGAAGGACCCACTGGCCGAGATAGAACTCATTTGAGATTTGGATCTAAGGGATCGCTTTCTGTGGTTTGCGCAGGAGAAAAGATTGGTCAGTTTTACGATTTCGAGAACCAGCAAGGGGGAGGGGTTTTCAAACTCATTCAGAGAGAGCTGGGATTGGAGTCCGCAGAATCTAAGGAATGGGCCCAAAAATTTGTAGGGGGAGCTCCTGATATCAAAGTTCCCAAAGGTTTTTCTAAGAGTGTTCCCGCGAGCTCCAAGGAAACGGAATGGGTGAGCGTCAAGCCTGATCCCAATATTCCCGCTCCAAAACTGGAGGAGTTGTCTGGTAAGAAGCTGCATTATTACTTTGAAGAGGTGGCTCGCCATCCCTATAGGGATGAAAATGGTCAGCTCCTCTACTATGTACTGCGGCTGAGGGACAGACATGATCAGACTAGAAAAATTACGCCCCCGTTAAGTTACGGATATTGGAAATCTAATCCAGAGGCTTTGAGTTGGAACTTAAAGGGGTTTCAGAGCGAAAAGTCTATTTTGTACAACCTCCATGCATTGAAGGAAAAACCTAATGCGACAGTCCTTGTGGTTGAGGGAGAAAAAACAGCAGATGCGGCCCTGCAGAAATTCCCGGATAAAGATTATGTATGCGTGACATGGTCCGGGGGGAGCGGGGCAGTCAATAAAGCGAACTGGACGCCTTTGATGGGCCGCGATGTTATGGTGTGGCCCGATAATGATAAAGCCGGCTATCAGGCCGGGGATCAAGTTTGCCGGGAGCTTCGTAGGGTGGGTCTGAAATCTGTCCACATGGTGGATATTGAGAGTTTGAAGAAGCACTTCACAGAAAAGTGGGACCTAGCCGATCTGCTTCCGCCTAATGTGAGTGGCGACCTTTTGAAAGGTCTGTTGGCAGCTGCCCCTCAGAAGGGGATTGATCCCCAACAGGTGGTGTACCGGGTTTCGTCCTTGTCAGACAAGTCTGTTGTGGATTGGTCAAGGGCTAATGAAGTTCTTTGGCGCATCGATGAACGGCTAAGAGGGGAGCTGGAGAAGCAATTTGGCTCACAGTTCTGGAAAATTAATGAGGAGATCTTGAAAGAGGCGGCCAAGGTATTTGTCCGCCATGAAGAGAGGTTGGAGCGCATGGGCTCAGTCGGTAAACAGGAGTTTGACGCACGACTATCGTGGCAGGTGTCTCTTTATGAAGCCCGCCATGGCAAAGAACCCGCGCCTACTGAAATCGAGCAGATGAAGGGGGTCATTAGAGAATTTGGTTCAGCGGGTATGAATGTAGGGGACAAAACGGTCTTTGATTTTTCCGTAGACAAGGTGTTGGCTAACGCTTGTGATCGAGCCCTTTTAGGCTATCCTTTAGAAAAAGAGAGGGTAAGACAGGAACTGCTTGCCTTATCTCAAAATATCGGCAAAGAAGTGGAAAAACAACAGATTCTGGAAACTGCCCCAGCACTGAAAAAAGATTTATCCCAGGAGAACAGTCCTGGAACAACAAAAACTATATAAGGATGAGGTGGAATATGAGTAGTCAAACAGGAATATATCAGATCGAGAGACCAATGGAAGAGTTACTCGTTGCAGCTTGCTACAATGGGGAGAGGTTTGTCGTACGGGGGCAAGATGGAGTTGCCGCGGCAATCGTCCCTTTGGAAGATTTAGAAGTCCTGGAAAATCTTGACAAGATGAGCGATGGGAGACGATGACCTTCTTTTTGGTTTTTTGATCAGTTGGTTGAGGTTTCGCGCTTGGCATCTGCAAGAGGCTTGAGCGGCTCGTAGTAGAGATCGCTCATGAAGAAACCAAGAAGCCCGACAAGGGGAAAGATTATTCCTCTACTTATTGAGAATTCTGAATTCACACTGAGAATGAGTCGGAATGTTGCGAGGCAGAAAAAGAACAGAGTTCCTATGTCCAAGAGGGCCCGTTGCAGCATGACCCGCATAATCCCGAATTCGTCTAACGAATTTTGAAAAAAGTTTAACCCTCGTGTGTGCTTTTCTAGTTCTAGTCCTTCCAAGGTTAACCGAGTCATATTTTGATCAAGCCATCGTCTGTGCTTGAAATCCCGAATCCTCATTAGAAGAAGTAGCCCGAACAGGATTGTCGAGATTAGATAGAATTGTCCTACCTGTAAATATTTTAGCCAGGACAAAACACTCCACACGCCTATTGGAAAGACAAAGGCAAGCATCCTTGATTTCTTAATCTTTTGAACCAATACCTGGTACTCATTCACAAGAGACTGGTGTTTTTGGTAGGCGTTCATGGCTGAAATCTACACAAATTGTTTGATATTTATCAATAAATTATTGGGGACTGGACCAGTGATGTCGAACGTTGGACAGCTCGTCGTCGGCTAGCCGATTGTGTTAGGAGATTTATCCAGATCGGAGACTATAAAATGAGATAGAGCATCGGCGGATGAGGGATATTATTTAGCGAAAACCTGTTCCCTAGTCTCGTCGAGAAGTTTAAGAGAATCATAGTAGAACTTGCACGCCAGAACGCTAGGGACCCAGACGACTAAACCAAGAATCCATCGACTAATCACAATCCCAGGGGTTACATCGCTAATAAACTGAGATATCAAATACACCAGGCAACCCAAAGCCAAGGCGTTAACTAAGGATCTTTGCATTAGGGTTTGTGAAAAATTGAAGGATTGAAGAATATTATGAAAAAATCTTCCCAATCCAGTGTTCTGTTTTTCTAGTTCTACCCCTTCTAAAATCATTTGAGTGTAGACCCTGTCAATTTTACGAAAATTAAAGAAGTCTTTAATCAAGTAGTAAATGGACAAAGAAAATAGTATGGGGGCAGCTATCTCGTAGTTTGCTATCTCTAGATGTTTCCATCCATTGACAAAACCTATTATACCGATCTGAATAAACAGACCCGAAATGCCAAGCTTTTTGATTGCTTGAGCACCTCCTTTATACCCGTCTACTAAAGACTGATAGCTCTGGCTATTGTTCATGGATTCAATTTAGCGCATCCATTCCAAATAATCAATACCTAAGAGGATTTGGAAATTTTTGCGAAGCCTTTAAAAAGTGGATAAGAGGGCTGGCCGGCAAACAAATGAAGGGGATAGTGATAATTCTTCTACTCTGTTATGGAAGACTTAGAGACGGTCCAAAAAGCAGGAGGGACTAGAATGATCTTTGAGAACGCGCTGTATGGAATGGTGGTGATTTTTCTCACCGTTGGATGGTCAGCGGGTTTCCTACATATTTTATATAGAGGATGCGAACCTGTACGTGTAAAGCCTAAAGTTTTGCGGTTTTGGCATCGCATATTTATGGTTTGCGCGGTATGCTCCTGGATTTGTCTACTTATTCTTTTGGTTACACTTCCAAAATTCCATTGGCTACCCGTAATTTTGGGTCCACCCCTAATTATTGTCTCTGCACTCTCATTATGGCAGCTCAAGATGAGGCTGCACAAAATCCCAACAAAAAAGAGACCGGAGACTGATAGAATGAGTATTCCTTTTGTCGTTTTTTTTGCGACGGGGGCGGCAATGGTGATTCTACAATTCCTCTATCGGTATTCTGGTTGGGTCACCTAAGCCTCCCCGATCCTAAGCCCGTATAGTAAAGGTGAGAGAGTTTGGCTTTGATCAAGTTGGACATTTTACCCAGGTGTCTCTATCACTAGGAGATTTCCAGCTGTTCTACTCTAAGACCCATAATTTCATGGTGCTTCAGGCTGAGTTTGGACCCCTAATAGCTTCTATTCGCAGGCGTCTAAGCCTTTAAAGGGTTTCTCGGTGATCGCCTGGGGTTATGGGGTAATCAGCTGAACTTTTTCCCCGTCGCAATTTCTCTCTTGGGTAGCTTTGTCGCAGGTACTGACTATTGTTGCGCCTGCATGACCCATCATTTTCATGATAAAAGATGCCCTATTGATTGATTGCCGCGCTTCTGCTATAGGAATAAATAGTTAAAATTCTAAAAAATGAGGCGTGCTGTAAATGAAAAACAATTCTGTTTCTGCATTGATATTTATCGTAATTTTATGCGCGGGGGCTGCATTTGGATATCCGCTCTATAAAACTAATATGGAAGAGTCCCTATGGATTCTGGGAGGTTCCTTCCTTATTGCCTGCTTTGTGGCTGCCGCCATTAAAATTGCGAATCAATGGGACAGGGCAGTGGTGCTGCGCCTTGGCCATTTTCGTGGTTTAAAAGGTCCTGGATTATTTTTCATCATCCCAATTATCGACAAGATTTCCTACTGGATCGATATCCGCGTTATAGCAACCTCGTTTAAAGCGGAAAAAACGCTCACAAAAGACACCGTTCCCGTGGATGTGGACGCCGTCCTCTTTTGGAAGGTAATAGATCCCAAAAAAGCCTCCTTGGAGATAGCCGACTACGAGAGCGCCATCGGCTGGGCTTCACAAACAGCCTTGCGGGATGTCATTGGGACAACCATGCTTTCCGATATGCTTGAAGGAAGGAATAAAATCAGCAAAGAGTTGCAAAAAATCATAGACGAACGCACGGAACCATGGGGTGTTAACGTCATCTCTGTTGAAATCAAAGATGTCTTAATTCCACCAGCTCTGGAAAATGCGATGTCCATGCAAGCCCAGGCTGAGAGAGAGCGCCAGGCCCGAGTCATTCTGGGAGATTCTGAACGCCAAATAGCTGAGAAATTCGGCGAGGCAGCTCTGACCTATGCCGATAACCCGATCGCATTACATTTAAGAGGGATGAACATGCTTTATGAAGGTCTGAAGCAGAATTCTACAATTGTTCTTGTCCCTAGCGCTGCCCTTGAATCGATGAATCTTGGGGGCCTTGCAGGGATGACCTCTCTAACTATGGGACTTGAGCAGAAACGGGCATTGGCAGAGCAGAAGCTAGCAAATCGGCGGAAAGTAGCCGAGTCTGAAAAGAAGGGAAAGGAAATGGACCCCAGAAAAAAGAGCTCGGATAATGAAGACGAAGAAGAGAGTGAAGGCGATCGATAGGCAGAACTCTACCCATCCAGAGAAACTCTGCTTGCCTCGGTTGTCAGAAAATGGTGAGGGAAACAGATGACAAAAAGAAATCAGTCAAAGATCGTGATGAAATTGAAGACATTGAAGAAGAGGTTACAGGAATTATCAAGGGACGCTCGCATAATGAGAGAAAGACGAGCTCAAAAAAAACTGACCATTCCGATTGTACCATTCGTCCTTATCCTCTGCGTTGGAGCAGTTATAGGATATTTTCTCTCTGATCATCACTTCTTAGGCGTTTTTGGGGGCTTGATAGGTGCTTGTCTCCTTTTCTTTATCATTGTAGATGAGTGAAAGGACCCGCCCGTTGAGGAAAGTCCTCCTCTCTAGGAGGAGTTGCCCACGAATCTTAAGGGCCTTGTAGGGATGACATTTCTAATTATGAGACTTGCGCAGATGCAGGCAGTGGCAGGGCAGTAGCTCGCAAATCAAAGGAAAGTAACCGAGCATGAAAAGAAAGGGCAAGGAACCCTAGAAAAAAGAGATCGAATGAAGAAGACAGCGAGCTAAGTTTTTTTCATATCCAGGATCCTTCTAATTCCTTCTTGAGATGAGCAAGTGGACGGATTGGCTGATAATACAATATACCTAGACAAGCACCGATAAGAAGAGTTCTGAGTTGAGTAAAAGGGAGCAATTTGGCCACAATCTCAGGATCAATTGCTTTGAGAAGTTGGGTCACTGATACGCTAAAAAAATACAGAAAAATGAAGTCGAAAATAGCTAGCTGACCTAATTTTCCTATAACGTTGAAATCTTTAATGTAGTCTCGAAAAAAGGATAGCTTAGCAAATGGATTCTTTCTTTCTATTTCGATGCCATCAAAAACAATTTCAGTCTTTTGTCTATCGAGAGCGCGTCTATACTTGAAATCCCAAAAATGCCAGGCAATGAGCAGCGCAACAGAAGCTGTGCCTATCAGATTGAGGTTTAAACTTGCACTCTTTTGCACAAATTTCATTGCGCAAACAATGACTACGACAAAGACTTCAATGATTACGGTCTTCTTTGTGGATTTATCGAGAAATTTCTCGTTCTCTTTATATTGTTCAACAAGTCGTTGGTGGTCCTCTTGCATAGTTAACTCCTCATGTAGACTGTATGCCAATTTAAAACTTCATCTCATTGTTGTCTAACGGATTTTTATCTACTTGAGGAAAGTCTCTTCTCTCTAGGAGGAGTTGCCTACCAGGTCTCTTTCAGTATCTTTGCCGAACTTCTAGGACTTGATTTTCTGTGGAGAATTAATTAACATGTCGTCAATCTCTACTTTTACGAGGAATCCTCATGACAACTCTGTTCGGACATTTTTATAGGCGACATAGGGGATTGGCTATTGCTATTCTTCTTGCAATCCTTGCGTTTGCTCTCGTGATGACAAAGCTTTTTTTCTCGCTCGATTCTTCTGGCAAGGGCCGGTTTTGTGGCTTCCTTTTTCTCGGCTTTGGGGTATTTCTGTCTGTAACCGGCTGGAAAAAACAAGATGCTTCCTCAAAAGAAAAAGCGGAATCCCGTCCTACTTCTCGATCTTATCAGCAGCTTTTAGATGAAGTAGATCGCTGTTTTCAGGAATTGAAAGATCAGCAAAGATGGGCCTTCGCTTACCTCATCATGGGGTGGCTCATTCTTTCAACAGGAAAATGGAGTGGACACCCTCCCTATAACCATCCGTTATTTGCGATTCCTGTGTTTGGAATAGTGTTTCTTGCAGCCTCTAGGTCCTGGGAAAAGGAGAATGAGCTAGATGTAACCATTGCAAAATGCACCATTGAAGGCATAGTACTCGAAAAGAAACGCTCAGGACTCAAATCAAGCTATTTTCACGATTTGGCAAATCGCTATGAGGGATCTGGAATGTGGCAATTTGCTTTCATTCGTGTTTCACCTTTCCTGATGATTATTTATTCTCTCCTCAACGGAGGTCCCCTTTCTTTTCTTGCTGACTATTTGTGTGCCCCTAGCTGGGTCATGCACTGTGGCTCTGGAGTAGTTCTTGGACTGTCATGGCTGTTTTTTGAAAGGATGGCCTGCCAACCTTACCATTGGTTGCTAGAGAAAAAGAACGCGGTGGATAAACAAGTCGTGAGTATTTAATTATGCAACTTTCAGAAGAGATTAAAAAGCAAATATTGGATGAATTTATTAATAAATTTGTCCGTATATCTGATCAAAAATACCAAGAGAGGGTCTGGATTCGAGGTGAGGGGCCTGAATGCGACGACTTTGACGAGACTGTTTGCCAGTTTTTCGATGTGGGAGACCCGGTCCTAGAGGATTATGAAAATTTTGGAATCACGGATAGCCAATATCAATTGTTAACAAAATTTCGGAATGAATTTAGAGCTTTTTCTCGTGGAACAGGGCGAAACTACCAGCCGGAAGAATTTATCTTTGGCCCTGAATGGGGAAAGATTGTGGAAATGGCCAAGGTGATTTTAAAAGCCTTCAACCATGGTTGAGCACATGGCACGAGATCGAGGGGCTTGTTTGGAACATAGCAGTTATTGCAAGAACCGTCGTTGTTAACGTTCTAAGCAAGGCAAGAAAAACAGAAGAAAATAAATCCTGAAAAGGATCTCAGAAAAAAGGTGTTTTATGAGAATTATCATGCACTCATTTGGACTAGTTAGTGGGATAGCTACATCTACCGTTTTTTTGCCTCATGCGCTTGTCTTGTTAGGCATAATCTTTTTTCACTCTGAGAGCCGAATAGATCCAGCCGTGATATTCTTATTTTTTACTGTTATGGCAAGAGTAATGGGGGATTGGCTATTTTGGGCCAGACTTTTTCCCCAAGACATGGATTCTGGGGCAAATATCACAAACTGGCGGTCCTCAGTAAAAGACATTCTATTTTCTCAACCACAAGTCATCAAATCTATGCTCGATATGGTTATTGACGCAACAACGGATGTGGCTTTAGTATATTTGGCTTTCCAGACATCCGCTCCCCCCATGTGGGTCTTATTCACTTTTTCAGCTTGTCAAGCAGTAGGTGCTCCGATTCAAGGGATGGTCTTACGCATTTTTAAAAGAAAGAACGTCCGACTATTTTCCATGATAGTCGCCGCATTAGCCACATTCCTTGCCTTAGAAATAAACGGCGTGATATCCCCTGAATCTTACGCAAAAATATTCGGGCTATCTCATTTTTCTCAGTCTATCCAGATGCTCATTGTTTTAGGGGCCAAGTGCCTGTTATCTGGGACAACTGTCATTGCAAAAGAGACTATAGCAGAGGTTATTAAAATAGAAACGATAGAAAATTTAACAGAGCAAGAATAAATGTCTGTCAAGGAAATTTTAAGTCTGAGTTTGAATCGACTTCAAAAAAAGAAAACGTTGCCAAATGAACAACCGGGACGGACTCATGGCATGTGTATTATGGCCTGTTGTTTTTTCGTACTTGTACCTTATGCCACACTGGCGCTGCTCGAGGTTGAGGTCGCAAACCTCAACCTATCCTTCCCTGTTGCTTAAATTAGTGCAAAAAAATTATTATCTCCTGAAAAACAGCAGGGGATTTTTAGATGAATATTTTAGGGCAAGTTCCAACAGACGACCCAACCGTGCTTTCCTTCGCTATAGGAATGGGTATCGTTCTGCTTATCCTGTACGGGTTGATTTTCAGAGGGAATTCCTCCCCAGAACAAGTGGAAGAAAAGGATTTAATTTTTTATTCAATACAAGACTATAAAAACCTGGCTGAAAAAACTTGTGACACTTGGTTAGCCGTCTCTAAGAATAATCGCCTCTATCTTGGAGCCGTTATTGTGGGTTTTGGAGCTCAGCAGTTTGGCCAGTTCAGCCACCATCCAATTTTTGGAAGCTCTCTTGTCATTTCTTTGACTTATCTGCTGGTTTTCACTGCCTGTTTAAAGGAATTAGTCAAAGGAAGGACCTCGGACGACCAAATCATCTCCTACGCAATAAAAGGAATACAACTGGAGAAAATCCACCCGGAGTGGAACGCCGATTATTTTTATATGTTCATCAGGAGCTATCAGGGTTTTGAAATGTTCTCTTTGACTTTTTTTCGTGTTGTCATCCCTGCATTTTTGTTGTATTTAGTTATTGATTTTGGGGTTTTTGTCCGATACTCAGAACTCTGGCCTACGTGGGGGATGATCTCTATGTCGTTTATGACCTTTGCACTGGCTGCCTTCTTTTTATGGAGCATTGGATGTAAATCTTATTATTTGCTGCGAATAAGAGGAAAAGAGGTGCTTGCATGAGAATGTCTTCCCCGGCATTTGGGTTAATCAGTGGGGTTTTTACTTCCCTTAGCTTATTTCCTCATATTCTCACCCTTTGCGTCCTCCTAATGGCCGGTCTTCCACCACGCTCTGTGACATCTCTGATTGTATTTACCATCGCGGCAAGGGGCTTAGGCGAATGGCTATTCTGGAGCCATTGCCAAAGAAGAATGGACGCGGAACCGAAGTTGAAAAACTGGCGTTCCGTTATCAATCAGTCTTTGCTATCTCATCCGAACGTGATTATGGGATTGGCGATGATACTTTTAGATGCTTGTATGGATGCAATCCTAGTGAACACAGCCTTAAAAACGTCAGCGCCCCCTATTTGGATTTTTCTCTCGTTGCTTGGCTGCCAAGCTTTAGCTGCTCCGATTCAAGGTGCGTTATCGGACATTTTCAGCCAGAAAAACTCTCTAGTATTTGCTATGATAATGTTGATGCTAGCAATCTCTGCGGCTGCTGGAATGACTGTTGAGGGACAAACTGGTGAACCATCGATGTATTTTATCCTCGAATTCTTGGGCATGTCTTCGTTTAGTGCTGATGTACAGATACTCATCATCCTCTGCGGCAAAGGGCTATTGGCGAATTTAGCCGTTATTTCGAGAGCTGCTATAGCAGAAGTGATTAAAGTAAAAACCTTGGAGGGGTCTATATGATATTTCTCTATGCCATTTTTTGTCAGTATTTCTCTAGGGGATGTTTGCTGAGGTGTTGTTTTGAGCAAAAGGAGTGGCAAACGCTTCTAATTGCTTTTCTTGTTGGCTGCGTAATCGGGTCACCCGTTCAAGGAGCCATGTCGGATTACGCCACCAGAAAAAGGGTCCTTCTTGTCACCATTCCCTGCGTGATTGTTTCAATGTTAATTATGGTGTTTGGAAGTCAGCTATGTCCTGAGGAATATTTCCAGATTTTGTTGGCTGTTGCAGCTATAATCAACGGAGTGCTGGGGAATGTCCTGCCTGTAGCAGCGGCAGCTTATTCAGAACAGATCGATGATTTTCAGAAATCGCTACGCTACTCGTTTGCTTGTCGTTATCTGGCCCTTGGCCTTCCTTTTCTGCTGAAGTTACCCCATCTCTACAGCTTCTCGACTGCATTGGTTATTAATCTGGTATCACTGGTTATTATAGCACTTAAGGTTAAGGATAACACACATGCTGAAAGGGTTTAGGGAGTGGTGGACAGAGACAAACGCCGTCAAGGATTAACCCTGCCGGGTGGCTTTTCCCGATGAGAATTGTATCCGTTGATCATGATCCCCCGCATGGAGGTATTTCCTTATGAGCAGTAGCAAATTGTCAAGGTCGATCGGAAGGTTAGTTTTTTTGAGGATTTCGTCTGTTTTCTTTTTTACTATGCTCTCTCAGGTTTCAGCTGCTTGTATAGTTTCATCAGAAAATGGGTATAGCCAGTGGTTTACAGGCCCGATTGTCACTCCAAATCCAACCACGGTCCCCCCAGGTCATCCAGGTCTGGAGTTAGTGTTGATTGGCTCCAAAAATTATGGGTTTTATGATTCCCATGGAGATTTAAAACGAACACCTGCTACATGGGGAATACGTCCTCTATTCGATTTTCAGGTCGGCTTTAATAGCGTGCTAGGAGCCGAGCTGATTGGATCAATGGTTACAAATTTCAGTTATGGGGTGTCTTCTACCCATTTAACAGACTCGATTTTTCGTTTAGGATTTCAGGTGTCTACAGATAAAAAAGCTTCCTGGGTTCCAGATTTTCGAATCTTATTCCAGGAAACATTCCCTACAGGCAAATATCAAAAATTTGATCCAAAAAAGAAAGGCACAGATTCTACGGGGCAGGGATCATTTCAGACTGGAATCCAATTCGTTTTCCAAAAGGCTTTTCTTGCAACAGAGACCCATCCTTTCAGGCTAAGGGGGAGTATAGGATATTTTGTACCTTCTTCCGTCACAGTTAAAGGGCTGAGTTATTATGGAGGAGATCCAACAACAAGAGGAACGGTCTATTTGGGAAAATATTTCTCAGGTTTTTTTTATGGGGAATACGCTCTATCTAGAACATGGGCCCTTGCATGCGAAGTTAATTACCTTCAGGGAGAGAAAGGGGGATTTGCAAAAAAAAGAGGATCAAAAATTGAGGTGCCATCTTTTAATCAATTGAGCATTCTCCCTGAAATTCAACATACTTACACAGAAAATTTAGGGCTAATTCTTGGAGGGTGGTTTACCGTAGCAGGGAAAAATTCGATAGCTTTCAGTAAGATCTTTGGTGCGGTCCTTTTCCTTTTCTAGCCACCAACAATTTCTGCTTAACAGTGTGCTTGTTCAGCCGACCAACGCTTTGAATAAACATGGGATGAATCTGCAAATACTGACTAATCACATCTCTTTGCATTTCCATATCAAGAGGCACTATTTCACAAGGACTGCCCGACATTTCACAAGCTTGAAATATGGCAGACATAAGTAGTGCCCTAGTAAGTTGAATTTTTGAAGGAGCCACACTATTTCTACCCCCATCAAAGTTAACTGGAAAACCGCAATTCAAAAGGATTTTTCCCTCAACTGCAATATCATCATGACAATTTTTTATGTTTTTAGTTTTTCTTCTGATATGGACAGCGTCAAATTCTCGATCTGACGAGGATGCGCTAAACAGAACACACCCCTTTTTTAAGTACTTAAACTTGCCATATGGTAGGCTAGTTTCTCCAGTACAACCAATTATTAAGTCAGCAGATCTCAGATGATCTTCAAAGTTAAGGTTACTATTCATATTTTTGTCGTAAACTTGAACTTCATAATCATTGTGTAAGGCCGCATATATAGCAGACCCAATCACTCCATTTCCGATGATAAGAATTTGTTCAGGGTTACGGCGAAGCATTTCCATGCGCCTAAGAGCTTTCTTAACTACGATCTCGGCGATCATGGGAGACTCATAGATCAATTTTGCTTGACTTCTTGCGACATTAATTACTGGAAATTGGAGGAGTGAAGAGTTAATTTTCTCATAGCCAGAGGTGGTTTGCTCTATTCCAATGATGTTTTTATATCCTTTAAAAAATTCCATAGATAGACTCAGAAGTTGACCGCCATCATCTATAAGAATGATTTTATTAAATTTTGACAAATCCACCTGGGATAGGGTATGCTCTAGAAATTGAGCTGCGATGCGACGAAATTGACTATCAAAAGCTTGATTGCTGTCAAAAAAGGAGCTCAAAGGGGAGACGTTTATGCCGTCTTGGCGCATTTCTTGCCACACGGAGCTATTAGTGGAATAACATTTTCCAAGAAGGAAGATGTTCTGAGGATTTAGACCTAAGCTGTATAGGGAACGAAGCATTGAATGAGTAGTTGCCAAAATGTGTTGACATCCAATGACAAGGACATTATCTAAAGATATTGAAGGATGGAATGATTTAATATGCTCCAAAAGAGGCATTTTTACCATAAAAGCCGTTCCAATTCTATATTCTTAAGGTCTAGTATATTCACTTAGAGAGATAGGGTCAATCTAAATGTTTATGGAGAAGAACAAGGAATGAGTCAAAAGACTTCCGAATACAGACTTGGTGTGTATGCCCAGTTGGAAGAACATATAGACGGAATTCAGCACTATGACGTGCTTCAATGCTTTCTAAGAAAAATGAGTATAACCCTGTTAATGGGTACTTTTGCTGCAATAGGGTTCTTGTTATCAATCAACCCTCAAATATTACCCTTTAGTTCGATTGCAATTTCAATATTTATTTGTTTGTTTTCGCTTTTAATGAATATAATTATATCTGCAATTGATTTAATTTTTATTGAAAGGTTGTTGATGAGCACCTTCACTGATGCTTTACGACTTGAAAAGGAAAATCCATGGCTTTTTCCAATTCATTCTCGCATGATAAATTCTTCAAGTGAACGCCATGGGTCAATATCAAAAAAAGTGCAGTTCTATATCGGCTACAGCAAAGATTTGCTGTTTTTGATGTTTGTTTGTGTCGCATTTTTGCTTGGGATTGATAATTGGAAGTGGATAGTATTTTTGGTTACCCCGGTAGCAGTTTTATCGATTTTTATCTATGGAAAATTGCTTAAAATAATGGCAGAAAAATCAGAGCGCCGTCTATATAAAAACATTGAAAATGAGCTTGGAAACTTGACAGATGGATGACGAAATAGCATCTCATGAATCTTTTGAAAGTGCAAAATTTATAGTAGATCCAATAAATGGATCGAAAAATTCAATCGATCTTGGTTTGTATTCCAAAGCTTTTTCCTATACTAAACATTACAACAATCTAAAAATGAAGTATAAATTCGTATTAGTAGGATGGATTTTGGCGACATTTTTAGCCTTCAGTTATGTTTTGTCAGGCAAAGAAATTGGGGCTCCCATTGATAAAATGATTTCTTTAGCGCTCGTAGCAATCTTTTCTTCAAGAGGTGTATTATTGATGTTGTTACTCGATGCCGAAATTTACCATCGTTTATTAAATTCTTCGTTTTCAGCTAACCTTGAAATGGAAATGAAGGGTATAAGTAAATCAAGAATACATAAAAACATGATGAAAGCTTTACTACCCGAGGCCATTCCAGAATTTCGTCAGCAATATGAGAAATCAATCACTCCCACATCTCGTAAGCTAAAAGAATTTTTTTGCTGGATTTTCACAGGTGAAAAAGGGAAGGGATTAGATCCGGTGTTTTATGACGGGTTGTTCTATTGTGGTATTTGTTTTTGTCTATGGATTGTTGCAGGATTTTCTGTTTCAACTTATTTTTACTACCATGGCTATAAAGTTATTGCCGTCGGTCTAGGAGTATTAACCCCTGTTGTTTCCTTGGTTATATGTATTCATTTAATAAGAAAAACTTTAAGATCTGGGATAAAGAAATTCACGATAGGTAAAAATGAGCAAAAATCTAATTAAAGACCTTGCCTCTCTATATAAACAGAGAAAAATAGAAAAATATGATTATATTGACCAGATGCAATCGTTTAATAAAATACTTTTTTATTTCTCTGAAAGATTAAAAGATACTGACATAGAAAGAGTTGAAATTCAGGATGACCTTTTACTGTTCACTACCAGAAAAGACAATATCAAGCTGGTATTCAATGGTCTAGACAGAAGGGGTGTCCCGTTTGATATATTAAACTTCGACTACTATGAACGGGAAGACGAGGACGTGCTCTTTAGCTTAATTGAGAAAGATGCAGTTATTCTGGATGTGGGCGCGAATATTGGCTGGTATTCTTTGTTGTTTTGTAAAAGGCTCCCACAAGCAAAAATATATTCATTTGAACCCATTGTGGACACATATAAATACTTGCTTACAAATATAACTTTAAATTGTGCCAGTCAAGTATTCCCTTTTAATATTGGCTTATCGGAAAAAACAGGCTCTTCAACATACTACTACTTTCCTGGAGGATCAGTACTTGCCTCTGAAAAAAATCTGATTCAATGTTCTAAGGCGCAGGAGACTGTCTGTAAAGTCGATACTTTAGACAGCTTTGTATCTACTCAAAAACTAGATAAAATAGATCTTATGAAATGTGATGTAGAGGGTGCGGAGTTGTCGGTGGTAAAAGGTGGAATCAATGCTATAAAGAAATTTTTACCAATAATTTTTCTTGAGTTGTTTGAAAGATGGACTGTTCAGTTTAATTACCACCCAAACGATTTAATTCATATTTTAAACGAATTGGGGTACAAATGTTTTTTAGCTGATAAAGACAAGCTAGTGGAATGCCCCCGCTATAAAGAAACTAAAGAGGAGCGATTAAATTTCTTTTTCTTACATACTAAAAAACACAGCGATTTAATAAAAAGGCGAAGGCTAGACAGCACTGACTAAAGGACTCTCATGTGGTCCGGGTGGCCGTGGAGATAGAAAAACCTGCCGTGTCCTGGGCGTTTCGTAAGACGTGGGTATACGGGGGTATATAGACTCAAAAAGTGCTATATGGATCTCTTTTTGAGGAAAATCTTTTGGCACCGGTAAACTCCCGTTGATGAACGAATCCACAAATTAGCAGATTCGAATTAAAAAAATCAATATCGGTAAATGCAGGGCAGCATTTCCTGGGATGTCGAACGTTCGACAAATGCTTTCTTCCCGAGGCTCCTGGTCAGCAGCTCATGAAAATGGTGGCCATCTCGACAAAAACTTTGACGATATCGTCTTCACGGTCCAAAACTTATGCAAGCAACCATGATTTTGACCAGTGAGAGATAAAATTCGAAAATTGATTTCTGGAACTGCTCAATGTCGGCTTAAATTTTCCTTCTGCAAGAAATATTATTTTAAGTATCATGCACTATTTTAGATTGTAACAAGTCTGTTGAGATTACAAGAGGGGTACCAATGATGCGCTATTTAATAGGTTTGGTGTTAGGTCTTTTTTGTTTTCAGAATGCGGTTGCAAGCAACAATTCTCTCAGCAGCACCTACTTAGGTTCAAGGGAGACTGATCCTGAAAGTTTGGTGCAGAATGTTAGCACTATCCACGGCGATTATACGGAAGTAGAGCTTGATCTTACGGTCTCTTCAACCGATCCCCTTATTCTTTCTCGGTTTTATAGTAGTCGCGATACGATCCAAACAGCCACTTTTGGTGGTTGGAGGTTCAACCCTCATTGCTTTCTTTCCATGCCAAAAAATCCTAAGGGAAAAACCTATACAACTGCAGAAGGTAAATTCGAGCGAGCCTATGTCTATGTTGGAAACCCAGACGGTACCATTCTTACATATGTGGGCTGGCAAAACACGACAAACCCATCTAAACGCTCTCTATTCAAAATTGATCCAGAAGAGGAGACAGTCGGACTTTGCAACACGGCAAAGGGCAACATCAGCTGCTGGACAAACCTAAAAAATAATGAACTCTATTTCAACCCTGAAACTGATAGTTTTGAACTACTTCTCTGTTCAGAAGGACGACGTTATTACGCCAAACACCCCTCTTTAGACATTTATTTTATCACCCATGAGATCCTTCCCAGCGGTAACAAGCTCTTCTATGACTTTGACGAAAAAGGACAACTGTCTCTTATCAAAGAAACCAATGCCTCTGAAAAGAAAGTCTTGGCCTGGATCAAAATCCAATATGGGAGTGGAATCCATGTTGAGTCCAGCGATGGGAAGACTGCTGATTATCACTTTCAGCAAGACTCTTCCGGAGTTCGCCTTCTAACCGCAGTTGAGAGATCTAATAAACCCCCCGTGCAGTATCAATATCAAGTTGTCGATAACCATCCTCTGCTTCTAAAAAAGACCTTGCCAGAGGGGCGCTTTGTGCAAGTAGACTATTACACAGACAAAGCCAATCAATGCAAAGTCAGATCGATCACCATTCCAGAAGGCTCAAGTGGAGCAACAGGCATTCACTTTTCATATGAAGATGGGTATACGGAGGTCGATGGACCTGGCAATAGCAAAGTAGTTCACCGATTTAGTGAAGATGATCAACTTGTTGCTCTCGAACAATACTTAGATGGAGCTCTCTATCGAGTGCATAAAAAAGCGTGGGGAGTGAAAAGCGACGCCGGCAATCTAATCTCTACTTCTGTAGAGGACAGTAGTGGCAACATTTTCTACCACAAGTCGTTTAAATACGATGACAGAGAGAAGGGAAATATCGTTGAAGAACGTGAATATGGGAATCTGACAGGAGCGGATTCTACTCCGTTAAGCATTGATGAGGATGGAAGATTCAACCAAAAAGCTCATGTCAAAACTTATTCCTATTTTTCAGGGAAAAGTACCCATGGGTTTTTCCAAAGAGATGAGAAAAGGACAGGACTGAAATGTTGGTATAAAAAGGGCACCAATCTGCTACTCAAGAAATTCATTTTGACTAATGGATCTCCAGACCGTGAGGAAGAGGATTATGACCCAGGGATCAAAAAGCGTCATTTCTACGACTACAATGAAGACGCGGCGCTTGTATGTGTCATTGTGGACGATGGTAATTGCGAAGAGGCAAAAAAGACCAATAATGTCCATGAAAGGCGCATAACTTTCATTTCTCCTAAACAAGAACTTCCCAATATTGGTGTCCCAGAGATCATCGAAGAAAAATACTTGGACGTCAGCACGGGGAAAGAAGCCCTTCTAAAAAGAACCGTCAATCAGTTTGATGGTCAAGGTCTCATTATTTCTCAAGCAGTCTCCGATGCCAATGGGACTCACCGTTATACACTCACAAAGGGTTATGCCCAGGGGTTGCTTAGTTTTGAGACAGACCCGATGGGAAATGAAATCCGTTATTCTTATGATGCCAATCAAAACCTCACTCATGTCGGTCGCTCAGGTGATGGCATTTCAATCGAATATGGGTATGATTTAAGCAATCGCCCGATTTACACCCTAGAAAAAGACAGGATGGGGAATCAATTTGAGACGCAGGTTTCCTATGATTCATCAGGGTATAAGCTCGCAGAGATAGATCGATTTGGAAATGAAACGGTATATGTGAATGACAGCCTAGGCCGTCCAGTTCAAATAACCTACCCTGAAGCCGGTGATGGCCCAGGATCTTCAATAAAACCCATCTATACTTATACGTACGGTCTTTTTGACAACTTACTCTCTATCACTGATCCAAAGGGAAAGCTTGTCATAACATCTTTCAACTCTAGAGGAAAGCCAACGACAATTCATCACCTTGATGGAAGCCAAGAGCTTTTCAAATATGACCATGAGGGAAGCTTGCACCGTTATCTGGGAAGAGATGGTCTTGTCCAGGTGTTTGAGTATGACTATATCAGTCGCTTGAATCATATTGAGTATTACAAGCGAGGAAGTAAGGGCTCAGAGGATGGGTTCAAGAGAAAGTACTACAATTACAATGCCTTCCATTTGACCTCAGAACAAGATGAAAATGGAGGGAAGACCACCTATACCTACGATGGTGCGGGGCGCCTTGCAACGCTTAGCAAAGGAGATCAAAAGGTCGAGTTTATTTACGACGCGCTGGGTCGAACTCAAGGGGTTAAAAAATGGAAATCCTCTAATGCCTTTACCCTCGAAGTCAAGGAATATGATCTTTTAAACCGAGTGATAGAGCAACAGACTCAAGACTCTCAAGGTCATACAGTAGCCAGAAACAGGTACATCTACAATGACGCAGGGCAGCTGGCTCAAATTATTGGTTATCCTCACAACAAAGAGAGCGTGCTCACTCAGTATGAGTATGACGGTCTGGGTAGGCTCTGTAAGATTCTCGGTGCTTCCAATCAGGTAACTGTAATTCACTACGATGATACCTATGTCAACGAATGGGGACAAAAAACGCGTAAACGCACCGTGCTTGACCCCCTTGGAAATCAAACTGAGGAAACTTTCGATAACTCTGGCCATTTAATTAAAGTCACAAAGAAAGACAAAACAGGTCATCTTCTTGCTGAAATCGAGTCTTCTTTTGACATTGCAGGCAATAAGGTGCTTGAGAAGGTTGCCCGCATCTCTTCAGAAGGGCTCTTAAGCACCTATGAAACAGATTGGTCTTTTAACGAAGGCAATCAGTTACGGTCCGTTACGTTAGGAAAGGGAACACCTCAAGAACGTGTAACCACTTTTGAATACAATTCCTATGGAGATTTGGCAACCAAGTATAACCCTGGTTCTAAAGAACCCATCTCTTACCAATATAATGCATATGGGGATCTAAGGACGATTTCTTACAAAGAAGGAAAGCAAGAAGTCTCGCACCAGCTGTCTTACGACATGAACAGGAACCTCAAGGAAATGAGACTTTCTTCTGCTCAAGTCTTAACCTATTCTTACGATACAAATGATCTGCCTCTCTCTGAGACAATCAAAGATGAATTTGGCTCCTACCGAGTCAGTCGTATCTATGATGGGGATGGGAACATTCAAACGCTCCAGCTTCCTGATGGATCCTCTGTGCAGTATAGCTACGAAGGAACCTTTGTTGAAAGTGTAGCCAGATTCACCAAAGAGGGGAAAGAACTCTATAACTACCGAGTCGCCGCTAGGGATCAAATGGGAAATACCCTGGAAGAAATCTTACCGGGTCACGGTGGAAGTAGAAAACAAGCTTGGGATTCCTCAGGTAGAAGAATAGAAATTAGCACTGATTTCTTTCAGGATAAGTTTGTGGAAGGAGGGTACGATCTTCTTAATAATATCAAGAAAAGAGAAACAACCCTCGACGATGAAAAATCAACCGCAGAATACGAGTATAACGCTCTCTCACAGCTTATTCTTGAGAAAAGGGAGATGGAACATCGATATTCCTATGATTCGCTCGGGAATCGGCTTCAAAGAGATGACTCTACTTATAAAGTGGATGACTTAAATCAGCTCGTAGAAGCCGAAGGCGCCTCCTATACTTTTGACGCAAATGGCAATCTTGCCACTAAAACAATAGGTCAAAAGATTTGGGTTTATCAGTGGAGTCCTTTAAACCAACTGATCTCTATCAAAGATCCCGACCAAAATATCGTCTCATTTACCTATGACTTAAGTGGAAAGCGACTGACTAAAAAGCTTGAGCCAAAAGGTAAGAAAGCTAGGATATTCCGCTTCTTTTACTTAGGAAATACAGAGATTGGTTCTCTGGATGAAAAAGGGGCAATTGTCGAGCTTAAGGTTCCCAGTAACCCTAATAATCCAGAGATTTCCCCTTGCGTGGCAATTGAGGTTAGAAAAGAGACCTACGTTCCACTTTATGACCTACAGGGCAACATCGCATGCCTTCTCGATCATAAAAGACGCAAAGTTGTGGAATCATATCGGTATTCTTCCTTTGGAGAGGAAGAAATTACTAATGAAAAAGGAAGGGTAGTCTCTGACTCTGCGATTGGAAATCCATGGAGATATCGTGGCAAGCGAGTCGATAAAGAGATTGGGCTCGTTTGCTTTGGTCAGCGTTATTACGACGCGCAGATCGGAAGATGGATCAGCCCTGATCCTGCAGGTGATATAGATGGCCCAAATCTTTACACCTTTGCTCGCAACAATCCCATGACCTATGTCGATTATTTTGGTCTGGCATCGGAGATGAATGAAAATCAAAGCAAGGAGTTCTCTGGATATTTCTATGGAGAATATGAACCCCACTGCCACTGCGAGGCACATCGTGACTGTAAAAGAGGAGGTGATATCGCAAGCACAATGGGAGTAGTAAGCCTTGGGGGAATAAGCCACAGCATGGTGGATTTCATTCTCAATAACCCTCGCTTTCACGGTTCTCTGCAAGCTTTAGGAGGACTTGCTGAAGTTAGTTTTGGCGGAGGGATGACCCTTGTAACTTATGGAGCCGCAGCTCCCTTTGGATGGCCTGTAATGGCGCATGGTCTTGACCAGTTTATAACAGGGATCAGCACAGCTTTCACAGGAAGGCCAAGAGACACACTCACTTCCCAGCTTTTACAAAGAACAGGAATGTCTCATCAAACAGCCAATTTCGTTGATAGCGGATTGAGTATGGGAGGAAGCTTAGGAAGTGCGTATTTCATACAACGTGCGCGAGTTGCAGCAATCGCAGCATTCAGTGTTCCCGAATCTACAATGGTAAGCCTAGAAGGGATTCCGGGAGGGAAAAATTTTAAGCCATTTACAAGGCATTCTTATAGGGCAAATCTAATAGAATTAACCGGTGTTTCTCCTTCTGGACAACAAGTTCATGCACACCATGTGTTTGCCCAACAGTTCGAGACAAAATTCCTTGAAAAAGGGATTAATATTCATAACCCTAAGTACTTAACTTGGTGGGAGGCATCAAGTCATCGAGCGGCAGCTAAGCAGTATAATCTGGACTGGATAGAATTTATGAGACAAAATCCAGGAGCTACAGAGGCACAAATTCTAGAAAAGGGGAGAAAAATGATGTCTCAACATGGAATCGAAATAAATTATTAAGAGGAAAAATGAAAATGAAAGATTTTTTTGATTTTATGAGCCAGCCAGCGTCTTCTACTGTTCAAGCCCACCCTACTGACCTAAATATTGACTGCTTAAAACTAATTAAAGGAAACTATCAAGGAATCGATTTTCCAGTCTCTTTTAAACAGGAGTATGGGAATAAATTATATGACATATTAGATACAGGGTATCCTGGTTTTTTTCTAATTTCGGAAAGAATGAGAAAAGTTCTAGAAGAGAATAATTTAACAGGGTGGAAAGTTTTTCCAATCAAATTATATGACAAAAAAGGCAATGAGATAACCGGTTATCACGGTTTCTCAGCAACCGGGCACTCTGGTCCGACTTCTTATGAAAAATCAGAGATTATCGAAAAAAGGAGAGTACCACATGGACCTATCTGTAAATTTTATAAAGGAGTAAACCTAGATAACTGGGACGGAACCGATTTCTTTACCCCTGATGGAACGTATCAAACATTCGTCACCAAAAAAGCAGCAGACATATTGAAAAAAAATAAAATTACTAATGTATACCTTGAGAATTTAGCTGAGAAAGAAATAAATTTAGATAACGTCCTAAAAGATTAATTTTTAGGAATTGAGTGGTAAAAGAATATTGCTGGGATCAAGGTAATCCTGAAAATTTGTTCAGCTACAATTAAGACTGCGTATGCGCTCGAGAGACGAAAAGGTTTGCAAACTATATTCAAATGGTCGTTTTTTAGAAATCACACTTGCCCCATCACCAAATAAGAAGCGACACTCAAAATAGATAGGATAAAGTTGATGTTGCCATAGGAGGACTAACTTGGTAAAATGTGCTGGTTCTTATTGTAGAGAATAAGATGGGGGGTAACAAAAATGACCTTGATTAGGCGTTTTATCGTATTTAGTGTCATAGGAATATTGGGATTCGGGAGTCTTTCAGCCTTGCAAGCTGAGGGTTTTGACGAAGATGGCATTGCGGCAAGAATTCAAGAAATTCCTTTAGATGATCGGTTTGTTCTGGAAGCATTCTTTCGGGAGCTTCTATTCCACGAGGGGGGTGCCTTCGTCCTATTTGGAAGCAAGCCGTTAGCCCTCAGTGGATATTATCGCATTGAAAATAGCAATCTAACTGGATGGGGCGCATTCATACTTCTTAGTCATCATAATGGACAGCTTAAGGAAGGGTGGATGATTTGGCAAAAATACAAGCACCTGTTTCCGATGAATAATTTTATGCTTAAATCCTATGGAACTCCCGATGACGATTCCGTTACGCTCTATTTTCTTAATAAGACACTTTGCGCAGAGATGATCCAGAGGTATATTGAGGATTTTAAAACAGTTCTCGGGGATCGCATTTCCTGTGAAATCATTATGGATTGGTTTAATGACCCCAGCAAGGACCTAATTGAGTCTTTAGGGAACCACCAGGCATTATATGGGACCCTTCTCGGATTTGGGAGAGACAATGCTTGGTTTTTTCATCGAAGGTTGATTTTATGGCAGGATTTTCTTGATCTCACAGCAACCCAAGAAAAGGTTGCTGCTATTCGTGCTGAGGAGGCCCCAAGAATAGGTCCTTATTGGGAGGAAGCCCCTTATGACCATCTCAGCTATATTGTGCCGCCGGCCTTTGTAGGTAGTATCTATTCGCAAGAAACCGAAGAGTTGCAGAAGAGGTACCTAGATGAAAGACGGAAGATATGCAAAATATATGAAAATGGCCGGTTTCTAGAGATCACCCTTGCAGCCCTTGCCAGATAGGGCTAGATTTCACGGTGCGGGGTCTAGATGGAAAGCCGACGGCGGTGGGTTAGCACAAAAAAAGGATAGATTGTATGAGATTCATTGCGCGGATTAAACTATTTAAAAAACAACTCTGTAAATGCGGTCTTTTATTGCTGGCGATTTTTACCATTGAGTTCTCAGTCCATGCGACGGAACTTAAAGAGACGCAACCGCCGGTTATTCATGCTCATACAGTTTCTATTTCAGCGGAAGAAAGGGCATGGATTCAAGAAATCTTTCGACAGATTTTGTTTCAAGATTCAGGGGCCTATGTTTTGTACGGTACCAAACCCATGTCATGGACATGCATTCAAAAAATGATTCCTGATGGAGATGATGATCAAGTAAGTCGGTACTATAATTCTCTATCGGATGAAAAAAAAGCAGAATATATGGCCGGGTTAAAGGATAGGTTTGATTTTTATACGAATTTTCCGACGTGGAAAAAAATCAAAGATAGACTTCCGATACGACAGTATCTGTTTGGCATATTTCCGCCGCGTTTTGAGTCCGATGGACCAGATTCGCTTCTTTTTATCAACATAGAGATGGCCCTCCGGACTTTGCTAAAACATTACGAGGACTTCAAGCGGACTCTTGGGTTTGACTTTGATCCGCTTGAGGCGATTTTTGAGGTCGAAAATAGAGATTCGAAATTTTGGAAAGGCGTGATGCAGCACGACGTCCTTTTAGGAATTCTACTGGGATTTGGCAGAGATAATGCTTGGTTTTTCAAATGGGCTTGGCGTGAAGGTGAACAAAACAAAGTTGGCGATTTTTTAAGATCCCTTCCTAAAGATTGCTACGAAAGCCAATACGTCCAAGATCCCGATCCTCAGAATTTCATGCTGCCCATTTTTGGAAGTTACGGCTTACATCCGGATGATCAAGAGCTCATCGAACAGTACAGATGCGAGCGGGAGCAAATCAAGGCGCTTTACAAGGGACGGGATGAAGTCGATGTTGCCTTAGACTGGTTAACAAGGTAGATCAAGCGCTCATTGCTTCCAGAGCCTATTCTTCTCCTGCACTGAGCATTGTACGTACAGTTTGAAAATGCTAAGAGGGCCCATTGCTATCGAAGGATTCCCGCTTGAATGAGCTTCAAGGTCTCCCGGTTAGCCTTTGCTCGTTCTTGGCTGTAGGGGTAGGAGATAAAGAAGGACATTGCCCAATCCATGACTTTTACCCCAGTTTTTGGTTCATCGCTGGCAAAAAATTCCTGTAACCAGATAGCGACCGCTGGGTTATAGCCCGCTCTTTGTAAGTAGACCATTCCGTATTTATCGGCTTCAAACTCATGAGGTCTGGATCTGCTCGTAGTGATCAATGCGTAAGAGAGAAAATGCAGTCGGGACAGAATTGTATCGATGACCCAGTGCACGTCTCCCTCCTCATCTCCAAAAAGAGCTACAAGTAAGTCAGCTGCTGAGGAAAGGATAAAACCAACTACAAGTCCCAATTCGTAACCCCTTGGGCCGTGTGAGGCGGCAGCATGTGCGATTTCGTGGCCTAAAACTGCTGCTACTTTCTCTTCCAATGTAAAGGTTCCGACTCCAAAGTCGCGATATTCACTTTCAAGCGCTCGAATAAGGCCCTCGTAAAAAGCAATTTTTCCTCCAGACATACACCAGGCATTTTCCACCTTGCTAGCCACTGCTCTGAATGCATAAGGAAGGTCAGGACGGTCGGATTTCTGCGCGATTTTCATTCCGGTTTCACGAATGAGTTGTTTGAAACAGAGAGGACGTCCTTGTGAGTCCGTTTCATATTTGCAGTGTTTATTGGAAAGTTTGTGGGTTGCTCCGTAATAGGAAATAGTTGCCATCGTATGCATCCACCATTCTGGTATAATGCGGAATTGTCTTTCTTGAGTAACGGGGTTTTTTGGTGCTAGAAAATCTAAAGCGGTCTCGGTAAGGCTCATTTCAGGGTTTTTATTGACGATTAAAGAACTTGAAGACATTTGTCCCTCCTTTTTAATAATTTGTGTAATTATATTCTAATTAACTGTTGTTTTTCAAGCTCAATTTAATTAAAAATATCTTTATTCTAAGTTTTGAGTGTGCTGTGGGAGTTCTCAGGGCGGATGTTGCTGTTTATTCTTTTTTTTGACATATTGGATGAAAAGCCATTCTCAGGAGGGAAACATTATGGTGAAGGGCGAAAAACGCGAAATACTCTCAAGACTTATAAGGGTCTGGATCATGTTTTCTATTGTGGTCACCGGGTCCATTTGCTACTTTATTTTTCCCGAGCAAGGACTCTATATGTTGTTATCTTCCTGTGGGATTGCCTTTTCGTACTACATGATGCTTTGTCGCAGGACATGGCAATGGCAGGAAGCTTTTATCTTCTTGAGCGTCACTGCGATGACTGTTTATGCGTGCATTTTCCCTGAACAATGGAATGGCTTTCTTTTTCTGGCTCCACTGGGATATTGGTTCTATGCATTGGGTAAAACATTGCATATAGGCAAGACATATAAAGAAGCTTGGATCGATTTGTTTTGTACGCCAAAGAAAACCGGGTTATCGAAAAAATGAAGATTGACTTCCTCGGCGAATTTAGAGATATGCTACGAGAAAGCAAAGTTTTGGCCCGTGCGTTTACATTCGGAATGATCCCTACTTTTTGGAGGCTATGCATTGAGGTTGGTCGATGGTGCAAATTTGGAGAAGACAACTTGCAACCATTTGGGATTGCGGGTATCTGGATCGGCGTAGCGATAGGTTATCAGCTTCACTATCGATGGATTTTTGCAGAAAAACGTAAGCCTAATGAATCCTAAGAACCTGCCGGTACTGGTTTTTCTGCGGGCTGCGCTGGAGTGGGACCGAATTCAAAGGTTTTGCTAAATTCTAGGATTTCTCGTTTTAGTTTTTCTATGTGGGCTTCGGGCGTGTGCTTTTGACCGGGGACTGTCACTACTTGATTGCTCAGCAAAACAAACTTGTCTTCAGCTTGAAAAGCCAAATAGCCTAGCGTTGCGGGTGGGTTTGTTCCATCAGGAGCTCGCAGACGCTCCTTTTTCTCAACAGAGACAGCTGCAAAAAACAGCTTGTCTCCTATCATTTCCTCTTTTAATACCACGATTCCTTCGGCATGGTCTACATCTTTGAGCATTCCGATGCCGAAACCGTCAAATCCGCTTTTAAGCTTCTTTTGATCCCAGGTCTGGTTGGCTAATTGAGGAATAAAGATTACCTCTGCCTTTTTGAACCCAGCAGTGGAATCATCAAAGACAACACAGGCGACGACATCCCACAGTTTGTCCTGGACATAATAAAAACCCTGACCAAAGTCCTCTGCCCGGCAGGAAAAGACATTTTTAGGGGCATAGTAACGTTTGTTGATGATTTTTCCCTCTAGAGGGGGAGGTTGGTTATTTTCAGGGGAAAGGCTTTTTGAGGAGGGGATAAGATGGTGATCCTTGGAAAGGGGATTCGGAGCGACAAAGGCAACCGAAAAGATGAAGGTTAACCCAAGGAATAGGGAATTGAGATTTTTCATTTTGCTCATGGGGAACCTCTTGTTTTGATTTTCATTGAAGCAATATTATCTTGAGATATGTGTTTTGCAAAAGAAAAATGAATTAAAATCCAAGATTTATGACAATTTAAAATTAAAAATCACTGTGTTATATTTCTTTTGTCTTCAAGGTAATTTCTCAGTTGTGAATACTGCTGAACATAGTAGGAGTATCTATCTTCAACAATTAAGCCAGAGGTTTTATGAGAAACAAGTTGTCTTCCCTAATCGCCGCTCTTTTTGTGATGCTTGGTCAGAGAGCGGCTTACGCTGATGCTGACATTAATCATTCCCCGTCAGAAACAATTCTACTTATACTGCCGAGTGATACCCACAAAAATTTGGTCGGGACCGAGCGTTATGTAAGCCCAAATTATGGTCTGTTTGAGTGTTGTCCCATTACTCAGGCAGATCAATACGAAGGCGATATCATAGGCGTTTTGTTCCAAAGCAGGGAAGATGTTCACAAAAAGTTCGAATCCTCTATTGAAACTATCATAGATTTTGTGTGCGCAACGATGGACTCTTATTCGGAGGACAGCAAGGTTACATGGAATGTCATAGAGAAAAATGAGAAAGATGTCATCTATGAGTGGTATCTGCATAGGAGGCATAAAAAATCTCCCGAGCAGCATGTAGTTGCACGTAGTTTTTTAACTGAGTCGGGATATCATACGGTGCGCATAAGCCGGGGAAAGGGAGAGATGTCTTTGGAGGAGAGAGGTAAGAACATCCAGTTACTTAAAGAGACAGCCAGCATTGTGCCTTTTGAAAAGGCTGCGCTTCATCCAGAAGGGATTTCCTTAGTTGAAAGGCTGAATGTCCTAGACTTTGGGGATGCATTTGAGGGCTGGAGGATGTTTAGGTTTTCGATATATGGGAATTATTCTCTCGTTTACGACTCTATAAAAAACGAGGAGGCTCTTCACGAGAGCCTTAAGGTGGCGATGAGGCGTATTGTAAATGGGATGACCATCTGCCCATTCTTTGAAATGGAGAAGATGAGTATCAAACGGGGAGCTAAGATTCGCATTCTCAAACGATCCCCAACTGAAATCATATATTCCTATACATACAAAGATGACGGAGACCACTTTGTCGGGGTGGTCCGATCTTTCGTTGAAGGCCAAGGGTACTATTCGATCTCCTATGAAATTGAACTTCCCCATAAATTAAAGAATCAAGCTATTTTGCAGGTGAAGGAGGAGTTAGAAAAATTAAAGGTCTGTAATGGGGAAAACGACAAATATCCCCATTTTATCAAACTGAAAAACGAATCATGCTTTCATTAGCCCTAAAAGTAGAAGAATGTACAGATTCCAACGGTCTGATGACTTTTGGATTGAGATATCGCAAACCAAACAAATGAATCAAAAGGTTCTATGAGAAAAAAAATATTTTTCCTGATTATGGCGCTTTTCTTAGTGCTTTCGCAACGAATGGTGTCCGCCGATTATATTGATGTTTGCCTCGCGCGCATGCCTCTGGAAACGATTCTTTTGGAGCTGCCTAAGGATAGCTATCCCAATTGGAAAGAGATCTATCGAGTGGTTGATAGAAATGAGGGTCGGGTTGAATGCTGCCCCTTCGATCAAGATGTTAAAAAGATCACCGATAGAATCCGTATTCACTATCGCGCCCGAGAGGTGTTTAATAGCAACATGGGTCGAGATGGAGACAAGGTACTGGACTATGTGCAGGAAGAGGTGATCCCTTGCTCAGAAAAAGCCCAGGTGACGTGGGCTGTCATAGAGGAAAATGAAAACGACGTTCTATACGAATGGATCCTGCATAAGCGACACCACAAGTTGCCTGAAAAGCATGAGATTGCCCGTAGTTTTTTGACCGAAGCAGGATTCCATACTGTAGGGGTGGTGCGAAAGAATGGAGAAATGAGCTCTGATGAGAGGACAAAAGCCATTAACTTGCTAAAGGGGTCTGCGCGTGTGGTCTCTTATGAGGAGGCTTCTAGTCACTGCGAGTCTTTATCTCTGGCTGAACGACTTGATGGCTTGGAGTATGGATCCGCTTTTAGGGGTTGGTCGAGTTTATGCGCCCTCCGCTATGATTTTGGGCTTATGCTCGTCCGTCTTACTCCGCCCCTGACCGGATGGCTTCCTTTTTTTGGAGGCAGTTTGTTTGACAGTGTGGGTGTGAAAATGAGGTCTGTTGTGAATGGGACTTCCATCGACCCACTATTCGAGTTCGAGAAGGACACTATAAAGAGGAGATCTGATAACAAGGCTGTGATCCAGGTTCTCAAACAGTCTCCCACCGAGGTCATCTATAGCTATTCTTATTGGGAGGAAGATAGCTGTCATATTGCTGTGGTGCGTTCTTTCATTTCTGAGACAGGATATTACACCGTGACTCACAAAGACCGACTTTCTGATGAAATGAAACAAGAGAAAATATTGGCATGGAAAGAGGGGTTGGAAGGGATTACGATTGCTGAAGGAGAACTACCGCATTTTTTTGGTTACATTGAAAGAAAGGAATGCAAGTAAAGCAGCCAGCTACTAGCTGATAGAATGGTTTGCATGATAAACTGGGTATATATAAACTCCTGGAATCGCTTTGATTGGGCTGAAAAGAGCTTTGTGATTTTAGACCATGCCTTTATGGGTTCAAAATTTTAACGCGTTTTTAGCCCCTTGCAAGGGTTTTACAACTAGGAGCTAGGTAATTGATGATAGCAAAAACTGATATAGAAAAAAAACGGATCGATGAGCTCAATGAGTGCATCGCCGCTGCAATGAAGAAAGTCGGGGTACAGAAGGAACAGGATCTCCGCCACTATATTCCCGGGGTAAATGGCCAACTTCATCATCTTTCTTTTATAAAGCTTAGAAAGACTGATCCCAAGGAACTACAAAGAATGGTTCAAAAGCATATCCTTGAAAAAGAAAACCCTGAGGCTCTGTCTTCGCCGGCTATGCCTGCTTTGAAGGTGAAAAGGACTGTAGACCTCAAAATAAAAAAAACTATGATTAACCAGCTCGTCAATGCGTTGAAGGATTCAAAGATAGAGGGGATAGAAGAGGTGATCGCAATGCTCTCTCCACATCAAACGATGGGACAAATCCAAAAATTGATGCTGTCTATGATCCGAGCAAGAAAAGTCGACGTAAATCTATGGGAAACGTACGTACGGCTTGTTAAAGAAGCCAGCGCTGTTGCGTCTTGATAGGTGTATGCAGCGGCAGGGTAGCAGGGAATTGTTAAATCCTCGCCCTTTTCACAGCTAGGTATTGGCTGTTTAGATGTTAACTGCTTAATTATGAATATGTTACAATCTTCACATGCTTGACCAGAAATCATTATTTCTTTAAATCTTTAAATCTGGTATTATGAAAAGAAAGGAGAGTGACTATGTCTGTAAAGAGTAATTTGTCTCGTATGACTATAGACCTTCCCAATGAAGACCACAAGCGTCTCAAGGCTCTTGCCGCTGTATTAGGAAAAAGCATGCGAGAGATTGTAGCGGAATGGATTCACGGAAATCTGTATAGTGAAAACACACCAAATGCGGAAACGCTGAAAGCTATTGAGAGCGTAGAAAAGGGAAAGGGTTTAGTCCAAGCTGACGATGTCGCGGACCTTTTCCGTAAACTGGGGATCTAATGCTAAAGCCTGTGTATTTGCGTTCGTTTGAGGACGAACTTGAGAAAGTAAAAAAACGCGGGTATGACATGGAAAAAATCAAGCCCGTTTTGGAACATTTAATTAATGAGAAACCATTAGCTCACAAGCACAGAAACCATAAGCTAAAGGGTAATTTCGTGGGATATTGGGAATGTCATATCACCCCAGATTGGCTTCTTATTTATAAGAAAGATAATGAACGAATTTATTTTGTCAGAACAGGGACTCATTCGGATCTGTTTTAGAGGAATGAGCAGGATTTTAAAATTCGGAAATGTTGTGCGGGTCCGAGCCCGTCCTAGGAGTAAATCTAGATGGCAACCTTGATACATGAATTACAACAAAAAATCTTTAACAAGGATCTATCTGTTTCAGAAATCTTGAGATTTGCACTTTTAGTAGCGAAAAAACTCAAATTATCAGATTTTGCAAAATGGTTGGAGGCGGAACTAAATGGCTATCAGGGAACCATTGAAATTCCTTCCTACCGCCAACTGGCCTCAAGTCTTAAAGGATGGAATCATATCCTCAAGATATGGCAGCCAATATTCACTCCAAACGATCCCGATGCATATTCAACATGTAAAATAGGGCAATCGGTAGGAGAAATTGAAAAACTCCTTACACGCGAAAGCCCCCAATCAGGCGCATTAAGAATTCCCTTATCGCAGCATGAAGTTCTTAGAATCATGAATGAGATCGGGCGCCCTTCTCCATCTGATATATCGTTAATCGTTGACTCCGGCCAAGTCCATGGAATTATTGATAAAGTTAAGACAGCGCTGCTAAACTGGACTTTGGACTTAGAAGAGGCAGGGATTGTGGGGGAGGATATGGCCTTCACAGTAGAGGAAAAGGAATCAGCTCAGAGTGAGTCGATTACTCATAACAATTACTATGCCGAAGTAGTTCAAACAGTTGTTCAGGCCGCGCATAGTTCTCAAATTCAGCAGGGTGGAAGGGGGTCGACACTGTCAATGATCAATGAATCTATAGATCTGGAAGTCATTTCTAGGGTAGTCGAAGAGATCAAAAATGGATTTGCTTCTCTAAATTTATCCCCAATTCAAAAGACCGAGATGCAAGCTGCCCTACAAACGCTAAACGAGCAATCTGCCTCACCTAATCCTGAAAAATCCATAATTAAAGAAGCCTTCCGTTCTATCCGGACTATCCTAGAGAGCGTTGCTGGTCAAATATTTGCCTCTAGTTTATTGGATGTCCTTGCCCGGATCAGCATGTGATAAACTGGCTAAAAGAAACCTAGTGAAAAATCTAATAGCAAATCTCTATCGCTGGGTGCTCCTAACGGTCTTCGTTTTCTTAGGACTTATGTTACCTGTTTCCGGGTCGACTGATAATCATCCTCTTGATGAAAGAATTGCATCTGTCGATAAGACCGATCTGGTAGATATAGAAGTGCTGTTTAGGAAGCTGGTGTTTGAGGATGATTTTGGGTATACCCTGTTCGGGGAAAAGCCTATCTCCCTTGCAGGTTATTTTACGGAGCAGCCGGTGGGGAATATTCTATTGGGTCATTCTGGGCGTTTTCCTGTGGGATCTCTATGGAAAACGTGGTCAAAATACCAACAGTCCTTTGTGGGACAGAACTTTCTTCTTCTCAACGAACCTGATTCCTCTTGCGAGGAGATCAGAGTGATCACATTCATTAACAAAAAGTACTTTGTTGCCAAGGTTAATGAGCATCTGGACCTATTTAGGGAAGAATTAGGTGACGATGTGACAAGCGAGGGCCTGCTTGAGAGAATTTCTGCCGGGAAAGAAACCTTTTTTGAAATTCTGCATGACAACGAGGTGCTTTATGGCATTTTACTGGGATATGGGAAGGATAATGCCTTGGCATTTGAACGGCGCTATGAATTAATGAAGGCGCTTTTGCCACATTGTCTGAGTGGGTCCCATGACTACACCTTGCATATTCCGAAAAAATTAGCCAATTTTAGCTCGCTGCAGGACGAGCTTTCCTATTGGGAAGCAAGCATCGATGGGTTTGCTTGGCCCAGCAAGTGGGCGCTTGTTCGCCCCCCTGGATTTGTGGCACTAAAGGATACTGCAGAAACCCTTGAGCTTCAAAAAAAGTATCGGGAAACCCAAAGAAACCTGACCGCTCTTTATTCAGAGGGGGATTTTCTGAACACAACACTGCGGCAGTTGTCTTCCTTAGAATAAGACCATTCACGGCATTGCAGACTCAAAAAATGCTGCCTTGGGCTTTTTGGTGGGGGAGTTTTGGTCAGTGGATGATATGCTTCAACGAGGGAATGGATCTTAGGCACCGCGGAACCTCTGCGAATGCATTATGCTCGATATAGATCGAGTCGAGCCTCTCCAGTTCTTGCATACTATCAGGAAGGGTTGACAGTTGGTTGTGGCCAAGGTACAAGATCTCCAGTTTCACCAGGGAAGCAATCTTTGCGGAAAGCGCAGTTAATTGATTGGATGTCAGTACCAGGCAAACCAATGAATGCTGCCCATACAAAGCGTCAGGAAGTTCAGCAATTTGATTGTGATCAAGAAATAGCAATTCTAAACGAGGCCATGAAATTGCTGAGGGCACCTTTCGAATCCGGTTGGTCGTTAGGTTCAAATGCCTTAGACCTTCAAGATTCTCTAGCACATCTATATTTTCTAGTTCGGTTTCGCTGATTTGTAGCTTTTCTAAGCTGCGAAGATTTTGAAATTCTGGGCATAACTGCCGCATGGGAGCATGACTGATATACAAATCTTTTAGCGCCGTGAGCTTTCCGAATTCGGATGGAAGGGCGATTAGCGGTGTTTTTGCGATCATTAAGCTTTTGAGTTGTGTAAAAAGGCCAATTTCAGGAGGCAGCCGCGTGAGGTTTTTTTTGATGATTAAAAGACCCTTTAACGCCAAAACAGCCGGTCTTTGTCGCATCCAGTTCTCTAATTCCGAGGCTAGCTGAAAATGATCTGTTTTATCGCTTAAATACTCTGCCCCTCCAGGAAGTAGCTTCCAAAATTCCACTCTATTGTGGGCAAGCAGGTATGCCTTGCGTTTGAAATAAAAAAATGGATCGGTAGGGTCTGAAGGGAGCTTTGCTAAGACTTCTTGCCCGCAGGGAAGGAGGGAAATCTCTCTTTCCTGCTCTTTGAGGAGATCGATGACCCGGAAAAAGTGCTCGGGCTGGGGATTACTCGACGATAAAGATCCATTCCACACCGGGAGAGCCAGCCGAAGAAACACAGTCCAATCTTGGTTAGACCATTGAGTGCAGACATGGTTAAAGCTTGATGGTTGAGTAGGATACATGGCCGGATATGGTATATTAATATTGATTTTAGTCAACTTAAATTAATAATTACCATATTAATTAAAATATTTCTGCGTGCAATTTATTGTATAAGATAATAGTTTAAGTTTATTAATAATTCGAACGGTTTTATAATATAGGTAGATTTTAACAAAAAAAGGTTGAATAAGATGAGCACTAAAATAAGTCCTTTGTCTCCTATCACTTCGCGAGCTCTAAATGCGCAGTCACCTGATAAAAAAAAGACAAAAATTTCCACGGAAAAGGGTGCAGGCCAAGAAGAAGGAGCCGTTTCTCGTGTTTTTAATGGACTGCCGCAGCCATTTCAAAAAATAGGCCCAGCCTCTGGGCAACCTTATATTGGATGTAACGAAGAAAAGCAGAGCGAGATACTGCAACTTGTGGACGAGACATCGCACATTGCCGCTGATCAACGAGTACATGTAGGATTTTCTGTTTGGTTTAACCTTGACCTGATCAGCGTTAGCAAGCCCGCCTATGCGATTATTTGCGATGTGGATAATCATGTGATGGAGATTTATGAGGGGATTCAAAACTGCCTCCTGGAGAGCGAAAGCCCGGACAGCTTTGTGCATAAATTTCGTCTTTTTTTAATTGAAAACGCCGATCGCTTTTTTTCTGGCCTTCCAGAGGAAGAGATCAGTAAGATATTTGACGTTAATGCTGAACTCAGACGACCCGGTAGCTGGCTCATGAGCCAAGACAAATTTGCGGTGATTAAATCCCTGCACGAAAAAGGGCGCGTGCTGTATCTCAACCTTGATATTACGGATCAAAAGGGAGAGTTTGAGCGCATTCATGCATGGATGAGGGACAAAGATCTTGCACTTGACACGCTATACGTTTCTAACATTGTGGAATGGCTCAAGACTTCCGAAGCGCGCGCAGCGTATATTGGAAATCTGACGAAGATCACGGGCGCCAATACCCGATTTATTCAGGCCTACAAGCCAAAATTGTATAAGAAAGGGGCTCCCGTTCTACATCTAGGAACAGGCCGGGCCGCTGTTGCCATTCCAGAGCAGCAATCGTTGACGGCAGCGAAAAGGAGTCCTTTGGCTCCTGTGAACATTCTCCCTGGGGATCGGGCTCTAAGAAAGATTGATTTTCTGCGGTAAGTTTGAAAGAGATGATATTGTTGAGGATATACCAGTGATTTGCTATAACTTGGGTCAATTCAGGAGATGACAAATTGACCATCAACCAAGATAAAGCTACAAGAAAAAAATTGACTCGATGCATTCTGGTGACCTCTATCAGTGAGTTTATATTCATTGTGAGTGCAGCCGTCTTTTTCCACTTCAACCCATCAAAGCTTGAAGGGTTTGGGTGGGTATTTGTTGCTATTCTTGCTCTAGGAAGTATAATAACGATTCTCTGCGAAAGAAAAAGAGGAAAATTAGAAGAACAATAGACTGCTAGTGGTTGTGAGAGGTTTTCCATATTTGATCTTCACTTCCAGCTCTTGTCGCATTGTTTTGCGCCCTAAGAAACCCCGAGCATTCCATCACTGTTTTCAAAACAATATAAAGACAAAAATATTGTGATGAATTACAAGCGAATTATGTCGTTAATACCACCTATTGGACACATTCAGGGTTCATATCGTTCCTTCGATGGAGGGAAGGTTCAGGCTGTGCTCGATCGCCATTGTGAAGACTATCCGAAGGCGATTCCCGTTGGGTGCAATTTGGTGGTGATGCCAGGAAATATGCCGGACAAGGACTCCTCAACGCTCTTACACGGGGGGAATATCCTTCCCGATGGCCCTCAAAACTGGGGGTCTACCTCAAAGCAATTCACCGCTGCATGTATTGACAAGTTAGTCAAGCGGGGAAATATTAAATATGATCAGGATATCCGCGAAATCTGCCCCGATCTTCCCGTATTTAAGCTGGATGGAGTCGTACAAAAAGTGACTGTCGATGACCTCCTTCATATGAGAAGCGGACTGCCCGAGGTTTGGGCTACCGCTCTCATGACCGGAGTTGATGCGGAGGGTCTTAACAACAATCAGCTATTCGAACTCTTAAATAAACATCCGGGTATGGTCTTTCCTCCCGGTTCAAAGTTTATGTATTGCAACACCAATTACTACATTTTAGCTAAAATTGTTGAAAAAATATCCGGTATTGCCTTTCCCGACTATGTCCGAGATGAAGTGTTGATCCCCTTGAAGATGGACACCCGGTGCTCCGTAGATCCTTCCTGTCCTAAAACAATCCCTGGCTTCGATGGTGACGCGACAAAAAAAACTTATATGCAAGAGGTGACCTCGCCCAATCGTTCTTATGGCACAACAGGGCTTATTGGGCCTCCGAGCGACATGATTTCATGGAATGCTGCGATTGCGCGCAGAGATTTTGATCTTTTGGAACCCCCCAAGGGAGCCGTGGGAACTCCAAAGGAGGTTTATTGCCGGGGACTTGTTATTGACCAAATCGGGGACTATTTTCGGATTTCGCATTCCGGTGCGCTTGCGGGAGCGGTCACCATTTATCGCCGTTATGAACATCCGAATCCCAAGCAAACGTTTGCATTTTTTTTAACCACAAATGCAGATAACATTCCCAAAATAGAAAAGACAGCAGACGATGTGGCCAATGCGTTAGCAGGCAAAGAGATTGAGCGGACCCACCCATCCAAAGGCCACCAAATGGCTAAAAATCAAAAAAGAGATGCGCAAATCTTTAGCGGCACATACCGATGCGAAGAGCTAGGCACGGAATGGGTCGTAAGCCCTAAAGAAAAAGAGCCCGGCAAATGGTCCGTGCACATGATTCCTGCGGACCGTAGAGCATTCCCCCGACTGGATTTTGACCCCGAACGATCTAGAGAGGGCAAAATTGTTTTTCAATCAGGTTATGGAGGCGGCACCCTCGAACGCACCTCAGATGGCTTTATTTACCATGCCGGGAACATAGCCCCTCTCCATTTCACGCGCGGGCCATTTATCAAAACCCCAGCGCCTCGGAAAGATTCTTCAAGCAACCCAAGATAAGATTTTTTAGGCATCAGCCGACAAGTGTTATTGGTTTGCTTTCAGCCATCGAACTAGTTCCTCATTAAAATTGGCTGGCTCCTCATATTGCGGCGAATGGCCGCTATGTTCGAAAACCCGTACAGTAAGATTCTGAAATTTTGGACGCACAGAATCCCACGAGCGGGGCGGGGCTACAATAAAATCGAATCGTCCAAGGGCTAGCAACACCGGCGTATCGAAGGTTTCTAGTCCGCGAGTGATATCGAGATCGCGCAAAACAACCCCATATAGGTAGTCAAACATAGGCATGTTCGGGAGAACGCCTTTCCACAAACTGGAAGAGTTGAAACTGAAGTCATACCATGCTTGGGGATCACGACGTACATACCACTCGACAAAGCGCTGGGCTGGAGGAAGTATGGCAAGTTCCTCATCTGGCAAGCGCTTGATTCTTTCCTCTAGGCAACTTTCCGTTCCGGCCACACCGACTCTTGCCAATTACGATCAGCCGCTTCTGCATGAGCTGGGCTCAAATTGGGTGAGATACCGATCATCACTAATGAGTGACGCGTTACTCCGGGCCATTTTGCATAAGTGGGCATTAGCTCGTAAACTTGTTTCTCGATCTTGGTGGTAGTGATCTGAATAAAGAATAGCCCATTTAGGCGCTCAGATCTTGAGGATCTATTTCTGAGGCATATTGAGACCTTGCAACTGCAATTCCATTACACAACACTCCTTTTAGGATGAGTCCATATAAGAAGAGCTCTGGATTTTTATCTCCGATAACAAGGCATAGTACTTGAGTAAAAACTGCCAATGCATATCCTGCATTTTCCGATAGGTAAAGGCGCGATAAAAAAACCTGAATAGGGGCTGAAAGAAATTTACATCCAAGGAGGATGAGGAAAAAATGCAAGGGGTTCCAATTGAACCTTATAGCTAGGATAAGGAATATAGCATCAAATAAAATTTCTGATACGTAAGCCAACAAAAAATATCCACCAGGCGGGCGCGGATTAAAAGCGCGTTTTAGCCAATCAAGGAATGGCATATTTTGAGTCACTTTTTTGTAACAAAGAAACTCCCCTAAAAGAATCGAAGCAAGGTAGGTCGTGATCAAGAACCCTAAAGGAGCTTGCATCTTCCCAAAAAATAATAGCAGAAGGAAGCCTAAATGAGGCACAAGCCCCAATGAGGAAAATATTCCACTTGACAACGCACCGTCAGATTTAGGCTGATCCATATATTTTTCCTTATCCCGTTATTTACTATGCAAATCTCATTTTAAAACAAGCCCTTGCAGGCTGGCATGCTCATTGGAGTGTAGCAAAACAAAGAAATTTTGTAATCTCAAGTTCTCGATTTTGTTCTAGCCTGCCAGGTATTCTTTAAAAAGATGCCCCAACGGTTTCTATGTATCTTGCAGCTTCATCTACTCGGGACAGATTAAATGGCTCATGTTCTGGTTCAGAGTTACTGCCTTCTAGGCGATGAAAGACTTGGCGGTGAAAGACATGAAAAATTATATCCCCGTCAGCTTTGGGTTCCTGCTGGATAAATAGAACTTTTTCTAGATCTCCCCCAAGTATGGTCTTTTGATATACGTTAGCATCACCTGTTCCCTCGTCTGTATCTATGCCAATTGCCAAATTAGGTTTTATTGCTTGTGCTTCTAATGCTGCCTGTAGTTCTGGATAAGAACCCCATGCGTTGATCTCAAGTTGAATCCCTGTGGGAACGATCTCTTGGGCATAATTTCCCAAGGTTTTGAAAAATGAGATGTTCGTTTTATAAAGGGTATCAACGAAATGGAGGTGAAGGTGTGAGGGAAGAGTACTCTGAGAAAATAGTTTTTGAAGCCACATAGCATCCTGAAGTAGTCCACCCGAACCCATTGAAACCACATGAATGTGCAGCTGTATTGCTACAGCATCGCGGGGAACAAGTTTTTTTACTGCTGCAACGACGGCGTTTTCGTAGGCCTCTCTAATGCGTCCTCCATGATCAGTAAATCGATCTAAATACTTGCATGGACACTCAGTCAAAATTCCGGATGAATGTCTTATTGTTTTGCTCGGATCCTCTGGGTGCCATTCTCCACGTGTTATTTTGATAAGCGGTGGTGTGTATCCTGATGCCTGCCCTAGAATTGTAGTAGAAAAAACGGTCATAAAAACCCTCCTGAAGGTGAATTAAGAGGGTTAAGTGTTTATCTTTTTTCCAAAAAAGTCAAATTAGATCTGCGTCTTTCTGGATAATTTTGAAGACAAAGCACCTAGATTAAACATGATTTTTTTGTGACGTTTTCTGCTAGGTCGGTTTTATCATATCTATGGACCATTTCACTGCTTGAATGACCAGTGGCCTTCATGATAAGAGAGTCATTGAATCCATCTTCCTTCCATAACGTCACAGCTGTAGCTCTTAGGTTGTGAGGGCTGACTCGAAAGGGGATTCCCGAGCGCCTCCCAGCTTTTAAAAAATTGCGGTCAATCTGATTTTGTCGTAGCCCTTTTCCGTTGGCCGTGACGAATACCAATTCTTTCCTTTCTCCTATATAGTTCCTCAGTTCATTGAGTAGGGCAAAAGCCGCCGGTTTTTCAAAGCTTATCACCGTAAAATCCTCGGCAAGTTTGCTTTTAGACTGATGAAAGATGATCTGCTTTTTTTCATAATCGATCTGGTGAACCTTGAGAGAAAGGACCTCATTTATACGTTTACCTCCGTGGAGACACAAACGTGCAATCATGGCATCTCGGGGGTTAAGCTTATCGAGCTCTTCTAAAAAACTGACAATTTGGCTGCGGGTCATCGCATCGGCTTTCACTTTTCGAGATCTGGAGCTGAACGTTTTTTCAATGCCATCCCTGCTCGGAACTCCTCTACGTATCATCCCCTCTGTTTTTCTGCTCAAATAACGACTAAAGGCTAGAAAACAGGCGATCCGGGCTTCTCTGGTCCTCATGGCCCATTGTTTGGTAGTATCCTTCCCTTCGCGATCTCTAATGAATATAGGCATAGTCTTTATGTTGTCTATGACCATGTCTGGAGAAATAAGGCTAAATTGCTGTAAAGAGCACTGGGGATCCAGAAAATTCCTGGCGATGAGCTCCTCCATGGTCAGTTGGTAGGATTTTTTAGTCCGGGCATTGAGTATGGATTCTAGCCATTGGTCGATAGCCTTACTTAATTTGACGTGAGCCAGGCTGCGCCAGATGATCTCTTCTTTCATCTCTAGAGTCTTGCGATAGCTAGGTGGAAGTGAGGTTGGGGTTACCTTGTGGGCTGTAGGGCGTTCAGGATTTTCTTCACGATGAATTCTAGCATCCGTAGCCATGAGGTTTCCATCGGGTCTAGGCTTTCGAGGACCGTTCTGCAGGGAACGCGAAGAGAGTTTTTGACCCGGCGGCCGCTGAGTCGATCGTTTTAGAATCTTTTGGGCCGACGGAACCGTAATCTCGGACTTTGACCTTCTTTTTTTCATCCCGACCCTATTTTTGAGCATGTGTGTGTATAACTAGCATTATACACACACCTGATTTTCTCAAAATATAATTTGCAGAGATTCTGGCTCGCTGATCTGGTTTCAGATTATCAGACGTTGAATTTTTGGCTGTGGTACGAATTCACAAAAAAAAGAAGGCTATCATTAAACAATCTTTACGCCTTTCTCTAATCAACCTTGTGTGTTATTATGGCCCCGCACACCTAACGATAGGTGTAGGTTAGAGCAAGCATATACATAGCTCTAATCAAGATATCTGAAGTGGATTGTTTTCCCTCCTTTACTGGAGGGTTTTTTTTCCTTAATTTTATGGATTGGAAAAAGTCGAATTTTTTCGGAGAATGTAATTTAAGTTGCAGAGTATGCAAATTCCTAATTTACACCGTCGGAAGTCTTTAATAGATTATGTAATTCGTTTATAGGTCAATTTTTTATAGAGTTTATCTAAAGATTTTTGTGTGTAGATTGAGAATATCCAGAAAGAAGCGAGGGTTAAAATAGCATAAAATATCGCTTCGATATTAGAAGGTTGCCTCTCTAGTGAGATAGAGAGACGGCCATATTTTACAATATTAATAAAGAATATAGGCAAGTTGCAAAAATGCTTAAAGATCGGCATCATCTTTCCAGTCACCAATTGAATATAGAAAATAAAAGCATAAATAAATGAAAAGATAAAGTTTAAATTATTTGCTACTAATTTTCTCATGATACTTCCTCTTATACATTGTTGTATTGGCTCATAGGAGGTTATATCGGAAATGGTTATTTCACTGCTAGCACAGACCCGCAAAGATGATTGATGCTAATTTATAAAGTTGCCCTGAATTTCAATTTTTGCATTTTACAGGCCGAATTTTAGATTTTTTGAACTCCCTAATGCTTCGTGCTGGGCAAGGTGCAGATAATTAAATTTAGGGCGGTTTCTGCAAGCATGTTTTTAAAGCGGTTCCATTTTTTCGGCATGTCGAACGTTCGACATGTGTGGCTTTGACACCGAAACTGATCCGAAAAGCCCTTGTCGAACACAATTAGTTTTTAGAGAGAAGCTGGTAATGACCAACTTTATGCCCGTCCGTAAAGAGCAACACTCGGTGAGGTTCAGCATCGCGCCGCAGCGAACGGCCTGGCGCGTTATAGTCCACCGCACCCGCGATTCCTCTGGCATTAGTAAACTCGTGGGTCACTCGAACTACACGTACCGGAAACTTCAGCGCTTTCACGATAGCTACAATCATCGGTTCCTCGGCCCATTCGCCCATCTTGCGTAAGTCGCCGACAAGTTTATCAAAAGTGTGATCATGATCAAAGAAAAATTCGCTCCGGTGTTCTCGTACATACTGAACCCCGATTGCCCGCAGACACTCAACAAACTGGAGCATAAGCGTATCTTCTGTGTGGATATTGATTCCGTTCAATAGAGAACGAAAAGCGGAAATAACAGCTCTCTTTGCCGTTGCAGAGGCGAGGCATCGTTCAAACTCCCCAATGAGTTCTGTTTTTTGCTCCATATTTAAACTGCCAAAACCTAGCAGCATATGCATCGCATAAGAGGTGTAGAAACAGTTGCCGTCTCCTCTAATAGGTTGGACAAACTTGTACACGGTACTAAGATTTTCCAGCTGTTCTCTGAGATGCTCATTGTCCTTATAAGAATCGATCCATGATGCCAAAGGAATTGTGTCTTCCACCTGAAAAAAAAAGCGATTTTGACCAGGCCGAATAGAACCTTGTCGCTCTTTTAACGATGCCAAAATTGCCCGCTGAAGAGCCTCTTCTTCGTTAGAACTTGGAGACTGCTCCACCGTCGCTATAGGTGCAGCGAGTGACCCTTGGATAGCTATTACACGCTCTATCGGTGTGGCAAGAGACTCTCGGATGGCTCTTTGCAGACCGCCATCAGCATCGTCGCTGGATGCGGAAGCAGTCACGCGGCCCCTTAGGTTTTGCACTGCTGAATTTGTTGGAGCTACGGAAGAAGCTGAAGTGTTTACGGATGAAGTTCCATAAACCATGTTATAGATTGAGCTCCCTAAATAAGATAAAGAATTATATATGACGGACATTAAAACACCTATTTTTTATTATTCATATATAATCATATTAGCACAAAAGCTTAATTAATTAAATTAGTTAAAATGATTATATAAATTAAATAATTTAAAATTCGAATAATCTGTCATAGTGAAAGTCGTTAGGTCACTAGGCAGCCTTACGCAAGCCTCAAGCTTTTTGACGGACAAAAATCTGTTCGGGACTACAGCGGAATTCCCCGAGTAAATAGAAAGTATCATGACGTTGTTTTACTATTTAATTGACAATGTCCAAACTTTATTTTAGTTGATTTTACTTATTTATTAAGATAATGTTCTCTCAGTATTATTTCTTAGAGGAGAAAATAGATGAGCAAATCTACACTTTTACTATTTCTGATTTGTAGTATGACCGGGCTTTTTGCCGAAAACAGAAGTTGCCAACCCGATCTCAAAAATAAGAGTTCGAATACGACCAATAATTCATCTGATCAAATGACCCATAAAATCATACCCAATATACCTAGTCGCAGCAACGCAGCCATGCTTTCCGAAGAGCAAAAGGCTAAATATAGTATCATGCGTTCTTGCGGAGGATATTTTGACGTTCCCGATCCAGAAGATCAAGATGCGTCTTTAGAACAAATTTCCCTCATCGAATTTTCTGCAAGGCCGAGTGCTGTTTCTAGTGGAAACAAAACAAAAATATTAACGCCTTCAAAAGCAAATCCCTCGGACTCAACGAAAATTTTCGATGACCATATAGATGCGGCGCTGTCTATTTTTCGAGTACACAGCAAGTATTTTATGGAGACTGTGCCTGAATCCAAAATGATCGGATATGGGGGAAGGTTCGTCGATAAAATTCAACGACTCGAAATGGTATACTCTTCTAAAAAAGTGCCTTTTAATGAAGAGCTGTACGCGATGATGCTGTTTTCTTTCTTGGAAGATCTAAACAACCACAAAGAAAGATTTGGTTCTCATCTTGCTAAATTTCCAGTCACATCTGAGGAATACGAGCTTCGAATCATGTTGCCAGATTATCAAACGCTCAGTCCTCCTGAAAATCCCAAATTAGCTTTCATTTTCAATATTGGGGATACTATTTTCCTATGTCATAGAGAAACTGTTTCAAAACGCCTTCGAATTTATACAAAAATGAATTTTGGAGACGTTATAAATACAGTCAACCAGAAAATCAAGCTAGAAGCTGAGCAAAAAGCCGGTTAGAAGTATTTGTTCAACAAGTCTTCCTACCCACTGAATAAACACCTAATATCTAGCTTGTTTAACGACCCAAGTCGACATGTAGCTCCTTGGAGAAGTCGATCAATGTTAAGGCGCGCAGTTGGGGATGTCGGGAGAGCTTGGAGGCGTCGGCTGCAACCAATTTGTGGCACCATCCGAGCACAAGTTTTTCTAAGTTTGGGCACTGACAGAGCGCTAGGTTCAGCCCTTCAAACGTCAGCTGGTCAAAAAAATTGAGCCGTAGCGTCTTAATTTGCGGACAGCAGGAAAGGAGTTCGGCCAGCGCTTGAGGATCCTCTATTCCGGCAAGCTCGGAGATTCGTAAATGGGTGAGCCGAGGGTTGTTCTTTAACACCTCCATCACCGCCTTTTTCTCCGTGCTGGAGCTGATACTGCTCAGATTTAAAGTCTCGATGGCATGGGCATTTTTGGCGAGGGCCTTCAGAGCAGGAGTTGTCACTTTCCAGTTATTGCTCACGTCGACATGACGCGCCTGCTTCAACTGCCCCAAAATCTCAGGCCACTCCTCTTTTTGGATCGAACAAGAGTCGCTCATATTGAAAAAGGTCACATTGTCAAACAGAGTCAACAAACGCATCACTTTCCATGCTTTCAGACAGTTCACTCCCTCGAGGTCAAAGGCACAGATTCTGTCCTTATTGAGATAAAAAAGATCCCAATCCGTCCTGGGGATGCTGTCCAATTTGCCCGAGCAGCGCCGCACAGCTTGGCACACCCGCTCTTTGAAATAACACTCCTCCCAACTGAGCACTTCATCTGCCTCTTTTCGGCAATACCCAGCCTTTTCAAACAGCCGTTTCCAGACGCCGTCCGTACGCTGCGTCAGTTCAGGATACCGCTTTTGCAGAGCGACCACTAAGGCGGGCGAGCGGATTGCTTCCCATCCCTCCTCTCCTTCTCTCCGGCTCAATATGGGTCCAAGCCCTTGAGTAAAATCAGGACGGCTGCACTGTTTGAACCACGCCTTGATCAAGGTCGTCGTACGCGTATAGCCAGTGGCATGGAGAGGATCGGTGCGGCAGAGCTTGTTGAATTCTGCCTCGGCCAAGTCGTTGCGCTCTTTAAAAGTGAGGAGGGAAGTTAATGGAATATCAGAAGATAATGCTAAACTCATACTTAACCTCTTGATTTTCAGTATATTTAAATACAAAAACCCTGTTTTATCTCATATAATTTGGCAGTATTATCTCATTAAACACGTTCAAAGACAATAGAAAATCAACATTCGGCAAATTAAAACGATTTCGAATTAACTCGACATCGATTTATAAATTATTAATATACATAATTAAATAAATTAAAAGATTTTAAAAGTAAGTGCAGAGTACAGATTGACATATATAAAATTGTTTAGCATAACGAAAATATAAGGGTTTAAAAGATGTCTAACGAAAAAACATATGGTTATATCGTCAAACCCCCTCCTCCTCCTTCGGCTCAAATAGGGCCGGCTCCAGCACCGCTCCAACGGATTACGGTTGTCGACAAGACAAAAATTAAAAATGCCGACCGGATCAAGGTCATCCAAAAGGTCTATAAAGCGGGGCGAAAGGAGTTCACGATCACGCGTTGGGATAAAGATGCGCATACAGCCACTGTCCTTATAGACGATGGTACGACAGAGCGCATCGACGTCAACGTGATGGAGGACGACGCAAAGAAAACTCAGGTCGCTTTGGCATTTAAAAAACAGGATCGAAGCGGTTGGGAAGCCTTCGTCCACTCCTGCGGGAAGCTCTTTTCTAAATATAGTAAAGACGAGTTCAACACCTTCGAGTTTCTGGCAAGGCTCTTGATCCTTCCCATCTGGGGACTCTATCACATGATGACCTCCATGAAGAAAAAAGAGGCGCGCCTCCAAACCCTTCTGGAGAGCGTTGCCGCACCCACACCTGAAAATTTTCTGGAGACTTTGGCCCTCAGCCTTTCCTATATCAAAAAAGTGAACCCATCGGAAGATCGGGAGAAAAAGGTCCTCGAGCCGTTGCAGAAAGGGATTGATCTGGGAAGAGATTTGCTCAACGCGGTGAAAAACCCCGAGCAGCGGGCCGCCTTCATGAAAGACCTGAATGGTATGATTAAAGAGTTGCCGCCCGATAAGCCGATACTCATTCCGGCAGGGTACTATGTCGAAGATGAGTACCACCCCGTGCTCCTCTGCGTTCACAAGGAGGGAGATCAGCTCATTGTCCAAAAATACTCTGTCTGGACTCCGGATGTCTCCCATACCGGAAGGATCTCCGCCTTTGAGGAATTCAACTTACCGGCAGATAACATCTCAATCTCAAAGCTTACGGAATGTGTGGCCGCCTTGCTTGAAGAGCCCAAAGCGGGGGAGCTCTCCGAGGAGCGGGTTCAAGCGTTAAAAGCAGCAGGCCTGAATACGGAGACATATCAAGCAGACATCAAAGCGCACGCCGATCCGGTGAGAGCGGTGCTCACAACCCTGGGAACAGTACAGGCCAAAAAGGGAAAG